>CAMUZL010000285.1 GCA_947165185.1 uncultured Selenomonadales bacterium | reverse complement strand
CCGGGCAGAGCCGTCAACATCGCGCCGTAATTGTAAAACGGATTCAGCCAACGTCCGGAGCGTGCGATTGCGATTCCGAAAATTTCGTCCGTCACGTCGAAGCCGACAAAAATTCTGTGGTAAACCGGCGTGTCGGGCGAAAATTTTTGACTCAATACCGCGCTCATCAAAACGTAACGGGCATTTGCGACGAGTGTCAAAAGCGCAATTTCAAAATACGGCGCGTCCGAACCGATAACGGTAAATGCCGCGTATTCGCCCGCCGACGCGTTGTTGAGCAGGCTGATAACAAAACCTTGCAACGGATTCAAGCCGACATATTTTGCGACGATTCCCAGCGAAAATCCCACGACGAAATATCCCAAACCTATTGGCGTGCCGTCACGAAAACCGTCCATCAAAGCTTGTCGATTCTCAACCGTCATGAAAAATTTACCTCACTCGTCAAAAAAAATCAGCCCGTCAGGTTCAAGTTGCTCGCGAAGTTCGCGCATGAAAATTTTGCCCGGGTCATCTTTGATTGAGTAATAGCCCTCAACGTTTTCGATGTAAAGCCCCGTGACACGCGCCGCGTCCTGCTGATAGTGCCCGAAAACATATTTAATCGTCGGATATTTCGCGTGCAGATATTTTATCAAGCGCACGTTCGCGGCAAGTTGCGCGTCCGTCAAATCTTCGTTGTGGTCGTAGCCGCCGACATTTTCAATTCCAATCGCGCAATGATTGTAGCCGATTATGTGGCGGGCGAAATTCGTTTCGGGCATAATTCGCCACATCGTGCCGTCGCGCCCGCAAATAAATTGTGACGCAACATTTAACGTGCCGTCTCCGCGATCTTCGCCGTAAAAGAAATTCCAATTCGATTCGAGCGTTCCCATTGCCGTCCAGTGCACGACGACCGCTTGAGGAACAATTTCGCGGATAACTTTGCCGTAATGTTTCAGCGTGTATTCGTCGCCGAGTTGGTTGCGGTGTACCGTCCACGGAATAAAATTGTCGACGAACGGCATTTCTTCGGCGTGAACAGTTGCCGCGCTAAAAAAAATTACCGCCGCGCAGATTGTCAAAAAAATTTTATTCATAATGTCCCTCCAACTGTTTGGGCACTTTTTAAAAGTGCCGCCGCGCAGATTGTCAGCAAAAATTTTTTCATCACGTCGCCTCACTGAAACATATCCATGACGCGCCCGACATAATTTTGAGTTTCGGCGTAGGGCGGAATTCCTCCGTAGCGTTTGACGGCGTTCGGGCCCGCGTTGTAAGCCGCGACTGCCAACGGAACATTTCCGTCGAACGTGTCGAGCATCTGTTTAAGATAAATCGTTCCGCCCAAAACATTTTCGTTCACGTCGTAGGGATTGACGCCCAAAGCCTGCGCGGTTTCGGGCATAAGTTGCATGACGCCGATTGCTCCGACGGGCGAAATTTCGTCCTGATTCATGTCGGATTCGGCAACGGCAATGGCGCGGACAAGTTGCGGGTCGACGCCCTGTTCAACTGCCGTCTGCATAATCAAATCTTCCACGGGCACAAGTTCCGCCGCGTCGCCGAAATAATCATCACGGGAAATTTTTTCGTCGCGTTCGGGTATCGTAAGCTCAACATCGGGAAATTCCACGCGCTCAATTTGCGGCGGGGTTGATTGTTGCGGTTTAGTTTGTTTGTCGGGCGAAACAGTTTCGGGCGGCTGAACTCCCGCGGGTTTTTCCTCGACGGTTGCGGGTTGCGGCGTTTCAATTTTGTCGGCTTGACGCAAGGCCTCGGCAACTTTCGCGGAATTGACAATGTCGTTGTCGTTGACGGGCTGAGTTGTCCCGGGCGGTTTTTGAACGTCGGCAACGCCCTGCGTCGGCTGAGTAGCGGTTATTTGCGCCTGCCGTTGAATTTCACGCTCAAGTGTCGTATGGAAGTCCGCGCCGATTTTCGTCACGCCGATTTTTTCTTCAATCGCCGCCATACGTTTTTTAATTTGATCGATTCGACGCATCATGTTTGTGCGCCCGACTGCCTGAATGTTTTCAAAGTCCATCAAAGTTCAGTCACTCCTTTGGTAGGAAATAGGAAATAGTTTAATGCCGCATGTGCAGTTGCAAGCCGATTTCGTCAAGCATTTTTTGTTCCTCGAAAAGCAGTTGCTCGTTGTACTCGCGGCGGCGTTTGTCTTTAAGTTGCTCGATGCTTTTCAGATACGTCATCAGTTGCATCAAAATTTTCAGCTTCTGTTGCTTGTCCTGCGTTGCCTTCAAAATTATTTGCTGTTGCTGTTCAATTTGCTCGCGCTTCCAGTTGAAAAAGCTGTTGTACATCATGATAACGCCGACGGTGACGGTTTTGCCTTCGCCCGTGAGATCTGCGAATTCGGCTTGACCTTCCTGAAGTTCGCGCATTAAAACTTGCAGTTTGGCGCGGCACTCTTCCAAATGTCTGGACGCTTCCGCAAATTTTAATTCGGCGTCATCTTTTTTGCGTTGCGTGACTTTCAACAGCGTTTCAAGTTGGAATTTAAATTTTT
>CAMUZL010000284.1 GCA_947165185.1 uncultured Selenomonadales bacterium | reverse complement strand
TCATCGGTATACACCTCCCGATTTTGATTTGTTCCTCCGTTCATTTGACTTTGTGGTCGGGTTCTTTCATTGTCTTCCTCCTCGTCTTCGCGGTGAATAGCACAGAGCGCGGCACCGTAAGCAATTCCCATGCAAAAAGCTTGACAAGCGATATCGTGTTTGGTGAGCGAACGCAAAAGTTTTTGAACTTCCTTGTTGGGCGTGCCGTCATATTCGCGTTTGAGAAGTTCCCGCGCTTGAAGAATTTTTTTGCCGTCGGCGTCGAAGATATAAAATTTGTATTGGCGAGCGAGTTTGGCGGCGTAATTGTTACAAGCGTCGGCGACTTTGAACACGTCGGAAATTTCTTCAAAGTTCATGATTTGATATCCTCAACAATCACGGGCAATTTTTCTTTGAACACGGCAAGAATTTGATTCATGATCTGCCGCATTTGCGGATGAGCGGCTTTGTCCGTGCGCAACTTCAAGATGTGTCGAAGTTCGCGTAAGTTGGCGGTCATGTACAATTCGGTCGCCAAACAAAGCGGCAAGACAGCGCGGGCTTGTTCGGGCGTGGCTCCCGATTGAATCCAATCGCGATAAGTTTTTTCGGCGTCGTACGCAGCTTGCCTGAAGAAAGTATCGCCGACTGTGTCGTTTTTGAACGGGCTGATAACGGTCAAGCCGTCTTTGTAATTGACGTAGCGTGTTGATTCGACGGTGAACGACGCCAAACGGTGACGCGTCAATTCCGCCATGATTGCGCGGTCGCAGATGATTTTGAAAGTCAACTGCACGTGTTCCAAAACGCTTTCATGCCCGCGCTTGATGATTGAGCGAACAAATTGTTCAGCGTCGCCGAGTGTGCTTTGGCGCGAAACTTTTCCGCACATTTCG
Source organism: uncultured Selenomonadales bacterium (assembly GCA_947165185.1). Classification (GTDB taxonomy): domain Bacteria; phylum Bacillota; class Negativicutes; order Selenomonadales; family Selenomonadaceae; genus Quinella. Next base: position 1,639 of record CAMUZL010000284.1, on the reverse strand, counting down.
ATTTTCTTCAGAATTTGTTCGGGATTGATTTCGTCGACGAGTTCAGCCGACGGTTCGATAATTTTCATTGTTCAAGCTCCTTCAGTGCCGCCAAAATTTCTTGCGCCGCCTTGACTTTGCCTTCTGCCGTAAATTTCAATATGTGCAGGTAGTTCAGTTCGACTTTGTGTTTCGAGTTATTTGGGGCAATTATTGTTGACGTTAAGCCGAGTTTTCGGTTTGCTATATCCAGCTCGGCTTTGTATAAAGCAAGATTTTGTTTGACGAGTTCGATAATTTTCATTTTGGTTACCTCTGATAGTTGATTTTCCAGCCGTGAACTTCTTCCCGCCGCTTGCCGAAATAATATTCAATCGAGCCGGTGGCGTAATGTTCTCGTTCGGCAATGAATCTTGCGGCTTGTCGGCAAGTGTCGAAGGAATATTTTTCGTTACCGCGACTGATAACAACAGCGATTGCGACTCCTTTCATGACTGCAACGCCTTTTTGAACGTCTTGCTCTGCTTGAAGTACACGCGGCGACTTGCGGGCAGTTGAATGTCTTCGCCCGTACGCGGATTCATGCCTATGCGGGCTGAGATTTCCTTAACGCTGAACTTCCCGAATCCGATAAGATTTACTTCGCCGCCCGCAGTCACTTCGGCTTTAATCGTGTCGAGTGTCGCATTAATAACGCGATCAACGTCGTTAACGTGGATTTTCGGGAGCCTTTGAGCTACCGCCTGAATCAATTCTGTTTTCGTCATGTGTCTTTCCTCCGTTAAAGAATGCTCCCGTCGTCTTCGCTGAACAACGGAATTGAATTACAATCCTCGGCGATATGGTGCCCGTGCCGCTCGTTAATCCACCAATTAAACATGTCGTCGCCTGATTTCCACGTTCGCGGCTTGCGGTCGAAACCTTCAAAGATTTTGCGAAAAGCGCGGCGGTAATAGTCGACAATGGCGGGAAATCTTTCAATGTCCGCTAAAGCTTGCGCGTAATTTTCAAACGGGCAGAGCACGCACCCGATACGGTGAAAACCTTCATCGTAGAGCGAACAATAAGGCAGATTGTTTTCGCGGATGTACTGCCAAATTTCGTCGGTCGTCCAATTTTTAATGACGTGCACGAACGTGCCGCCTTTTCTGTCGGGTTCGATTTGCTGACGTTTGGCGCGGCGTGGTGATTCTTCGGCGCGAATTCCCGTCACTTTGACGCGTCCTTTCCCGCCACGTTCTTTGAGTTCCCGACAGCAGTAACGATATTTGCGCATTGGCGGCATTTTGTGCTTGACGATAAGCTGAGCCATTGTGTAACGCGGGCTTTCCTTGATAACGTTGGGATAATTGTCGCGGATAAATTTCATAAGTTGCGGCGGTTCGACGGTCGTAACGTTGTGATGAGCGTCGAATTTGACGCCGGCACGCTTGACTAAGTCGAAGGCGACAACGCTGTCTTTACCGCCGGAAAAGCAAACGTAGTAACCTTCGGGCGGCTCGTTGTCGCGCAGAAGCTTGACGGCGTCGGCAACTTTGTCGACAGTCCCGAAAAGTGTATGTTCAATCAGCATTTGCATTCCTCCGTTCGCAATATTTTCGGCGTATGTCCTCAAGGATTGTGAGCTTTTTGGTGTTCGTCCAACGCGTCCGATACTTCG
>CAMUZL010000283.1 GCA_947165185.1 uncultured Selenomonadales bacterium | reverse complement strand
CGCGAATTGCTTGACGAACGAAATTTGCGCGGGGATTCGGTTGCACGCCGCCGACAACTTTCAACGCCGCCAATCCGCCGATTAGCATCAGGCGTTCAATTTTCGGAATCAGCCCGCTTTTAATCGCCGAGCCGCCGCCGTAAATAATCATGACACGTTTGCCGCCGTGCTTGCGAATTTTTTCGGCAACGCAATTTTCCGCGCCGCTCCCGAAAACAATTTCCGTCGGGCAAAAATACTCAAAGCTTTGCATTTTAAAATCCTCCGTTCGCAAAAAAAATTTCATGCAGATTTTACAACGTCCGAAACATGCCGTCAAAAAATTTTAGCTTTGAGCTTTAAGCTTTGAGGGTTGTCGGTAATTTTCCTTAAAGCTTAAAGCTTATAACCTTAAAGCTCTTTTCGCCGCGTCAAAAAATTTTAGCTTTGAGCTTTGAGCTTTAAGCTTTGAGGGTTGTCGGTAATTTTCCTTAAAGCTTAAAGCTTATAACCTTAAAGCTCTTTTCGCCGCGTCAAAAATTTTTCGTTGAGTCAAGAAATTTTTTCTGATAGAATTCACCAAGCTCAAGGAGGTCTTTTTATGGCAAAACATTTTCAGCAACAAACGCTTGACGAAAACGAGCTGATAAAAATTCGTCGCGAAAAACTTCAAGGTTTCGTCGACAAAGGCGTTGAACCGTTCGGCAGTCGTTTCGAGGTCACGCACCACGCCGCCGACGTTCGCGCACAATTCGGCGACATTGAAGGCGAAACGGACGCGGGCGAAGTCACAATCGCGGGACGCTTGATGGCGATTCGCGGGCACGGCAAAGCAAGTTTCGCGTCTCTCAGCGACAGAAGCGGCACGATTCAAATTTACTTCAAATTGGACGTTGTCGGCGCGGAAAAATATTCCGAGTTCAAACTTTTGGACATCGGCGACATAATCGGCGTTCGCGGACAAGTTTTCAAAACTCAGCGCGGCGAATTAACCGTTCGCGTCGAAGATTTTAAAATTTTGGCGAAGTCGTTGCGCCCGCTCCCCGAAAAATTTCACGGGCTTAAAGACGTGGAAATTCGTTACCGTCAACGCTATCTTGATTTAATTATGAATCCCGACGTGCGCGAAACTTTCATCAAGCGCAACAAAGTCATCAAGTCGATTCGCAAATATCTGGACGAGCGCGACTTTTTGGAAGTTGCCACGCCCGTTTTGTCGACGATTGCCGGCGGAGCTGCGGCGCGTCCTTTCGTCACGCACCACAACGCACTTGACGCGGATTTATATTTGCGCATCGCCACGGAATTAAATTTAAAACGTCTGATTGTCGGCGGCTTTGAGCGCGTTTACGAAATGGGCAGAGTTTTCCGCAACGAGGGCATGGACGTTCGCCACAATCCCGAATTCACCAGCGTCGAAATTTATCAGGCTTACGGCGACTATCGCGACTTGATTGAAATTACTCGCGGCATTGTCTGCGCGGCGGCGGAAGCCGTCAACGGCACGACGAAAGTTAATTATCAAGGCGTGGAAATTGATTTGTCGAACGCGCCTTGCTTGAGCATGAATGACGCCGTCAAAAATAAAACCGGCAAAGATTTTCTTGCGTGCGAAACCGTCGACGAAGCGCGGGCGTTGGCTGGCGAAATCGGCGTGCCTTATGAAAAACGTTTCGGCATTGGCGGAATTCTCAACGCGGCGTTTGAGGCGAAAGTCGAAGACGATTTGATTCAGCCGATTTTTATCACGCACCACCCGACGGAAATTTCTCCGCTTGCGAAAAAAAATCCCGACGACCCGCGAATCACCGACCGATTTGAATTTTTCGTTTACGGGCGCGAACTTGCCAACGGATTCACGGAGCTCAACGACCCGATTGACCAGCGGGCGCGTTTCGAGGAGCAACTCAAACAGCGCGAAGCCGGCGACGAAGAAGCTCACGTCATGGACGAAGATTTTATCCGTGCGCTTGAATTCGGAATGCCGCCGACGGGCGGGCTCGGTATCGGCGTCGACAGATTGGTCATGCTTTTGACGGACGCTCCGTCAATTCGCGACGTGCTGTTGTTCCCGACAATGAAAGTTATCGCGGAATAAGAAATAAATTTTACCCTTGTCCCTTGTCCCTTCTCCCTTCCCCCTACACAGGAGTGATTGACGTGACAAAAATTATCTTCGTTTGTTTCGGGAACATTTGCCGCAGTCCGATGGCGGAATTCGTCATGAAACATCTTGTCGCCGAGGCGGGTCTTGAAAAAAATTTCGTGATTGAATCGGCGGGTTGTCATCCTTCCGTAGGCACGCCCGTTTCCGAAGGCACCGTTCACGAATTGCTTAAAAATAATGTCCCGTTCGCTTATCGCACATCGAAACAATTTCTTTCAAGAGATTATGCCCGTTTCGATTATCTGATTGGGCTTGACCGATACAACGTTCGCGACATGAAAGAAATTTGCGGCGGCGACCCCGACGGAAAAATTTTTCTGCTGATGGATTTTGCGGGCGAACATCGCGACGTTGCCGACCCGTGGTACACCGACGA
>CAMUZL010000282.1 GCA_947165185.1 uncultured Selenomonadales bacterium | reverse complement strand
AAACACGGCTTGAAACTTTTCAAAGTCGGCACGTGGCGCGAATATTTTTTCGCCGCGCTGATAATTGCAATCTGCTTGTTCGTTCGTTTCGGCAACGTCGAAACGCTGATGAAATATTTACAGCTTTAAGCTTTAAGCTTTAAGCTTTGAGCTTTGAAGTTGAAAATATTTTTCCTTAAAGCTTAAAGCTCACACCTTAAAGCTCAAAAACGAGGTCGTCCCATGAAAAAAATTGCAACGTACATAATTCTTGCCGCGCTCACGGGATTTTTCGCCGTGTTGATTTTGTTCATTGCGGAAAAAACCGACGTGCTCCAAATTAAAAATAGCCCGCTTGAAGTAACTTTCGCGCAAGAGGGCGACGATATGTTGATGACGTGGCAGCCGTTCAATTACCCGTGCACTTATCACATCACGACGGTCAGCCGCACGACGGGGCTTGTCGACGGTTCGCCGCCGTATCACATCTTCAAGCAGGAAAATTCAAATTTCGCAAGCTACATTTTGCCGCGTGCCCCGATTCAAACTTATTATTTCATTACGGCATACGGACTTTTCGGCGACGAAATTTTCCGCAGCAGCAAAGTTTATCAAAATCCGAATTTCCCAACGCCGCCGCACCCCGTTAGCATTTATCACTACGGCAGAAACAATCCCGCGAGTTTGATGCCGTTTTTGGTTTGGCACACCGTCCCGAATGCCGTCTGTTACGAGCTGGAAATTTTGGACGCGCCGCCCGACGTTGAAGGCGGTATCGCTCCTTCGGCAAACCATCAACTTTTTATCACGCAAAAAATTTACACAAACGGCTATCAAGTTGATTTGCGACCCTTCGCCGGCAGAAAAATTTTGTATTGGCGTGCGCGGGCACTGGGCTTGAAACATGAACCGATCGGCGAATTTTGCAAGGCGGAAAAAATTTTCGTCGACGAAACGAAAACCATGCCGAATTGTCCGCTGGTCAACAATTTTGATTTCATGGATTATTTGCCGCAACCGATTTATCACGTGTTCGATTGGATTCCGCTGAACTCCGCCGCGAAATATGAAGTTGAACTTTTGACGCACCCGCCCGCCGTCGAAAATAATTCTGAGCCGACACCCGACGCCGCGTGGCGACAAATTTCCGAGGATTCTTCGAGTTGTTATGACGAATACGGGCGGCCCTATGCGGGGCCTTATTGGTGGCGCGTGCGAGCTTTGGACGCGAACAATCAACCTATCGGCGTTTGGTCGAACAGCGAAAAATTTATCGTCGAAGATTACACCAAGGGCGTCAACACGGCGGTTTTCGGCGACAGCATTTCGCACGGCGGCGGCGCGGTCAGCTACTCTCCGCGGGCGTTGCAATACAGTTACGAAACTTATATCGATTTTCCCGTCATCAACATTTCCAAGAGCGGCGACACGTCACGGACAACTTTTGAGCGTTTCGAGCAAGATGTTCTGCCGCTCAAGCCGAAGAATTTAATTATCTCAACCGGCGCGAATTGTCTGCGCGACGCGTCCATTTCCGCCGAAGACGTTATCAACGACTTGACGAATATAAATCGCTTGTGCCTGCAAAACGAAATTCGCCCGATTTATTTGACGCTCATGCCGCTCAATCCCGCGAACCTGCAAAATGCATTTCACACGCCGACGGATCCGAATTGGCACGCAAAACTTGTGGCGATTAACGAACACATCAAGCGGCAACAATATCACATTGACTTGGAGCCGTACTTCTACGACGCGAGCGGGCAACTGGACGAAAAACTTTCGATTGACGGAATTCATCCCGACCTGCGCGGCAAAATGTTGATGGCGGAACTCATCAACAAGAATCGAAAACTTTTCAAGCAGTGACGACAAAAAAATTTCCCCTGCGATAGTTGCGGGGGATTTTTTTTGCGATAACGTCGGAAAGTCGGCGGCGAAACAAATTAAATACAACCGTTACAGTTCGTTGACAATCTTCAAAAAATTTTCCATGTAACTCGGATTGTCAAAAGACTGAATGATTTCAAAGACAACGACATCGCCGCATTTGTATGCGTACACCATCAGAGGATACGCCGCAGAAATTTTTTGCCTGAATGATTTTATGCGGGCAAATGTATCGGCGGTCAAAACGTTTCCGATATAGCTTGCAAAAACGTCCGTTTGTCGCTTGTAAGCCGTACCCATTGCCGTTCGCTCGGAAACATCTTCCGTCGTGAAAAATTTTCTTAGCCGATTCGTGAACGCCGCCAAATTTTCGTAGGAGCACTGCTCGGCAAGAGCTTGCTTGAGATTTTCCAAAGCTTCGGCGGGAAATTCGCCCTTCAACCAACGCGGCTCAATGTTCAAGAAAATGTGCGGGATGCTGGCATTTTGAAACGTGTTCGGCACTTGCAACGCGCTTCGAGTGTTTACGGGGCCGCGAACGCTGATAATTTTTTCGTTTTGCGGATGAGTTTTCTGAACTGCCTTAGCCAACAAAATCGATAAAGCAACCTGCGCGGAGACGTTATAGTTTTTGCAGACCGCCTTAAATTTTTGAGT
>CAMUZL010000281.1 GCA_947165185.1 uncultured Selenomonadales bacterium | reverse complement strand
CGCCCGAAAGCGTCGTCAACGGACTCGGCGAAACAATCAGCAAGGCGGGCTTGACTCAACTGCGCATTGCCGAAACGGAAAAATATGCTCACGTGACTTTTTTCTTTAACGGTGGCGTCGAAGAACCTTACGCGGGCGAAGACAGAATTCTTGTGCCGTCCCCGAAAGTTGCGACTTACGACCTCAAGCCCGAAATGAGCGCACCGACAGTCACGTTGAAAGTTGCGGGCGCTATTCTCTCCGAAAAATACGACTTCATCATTTTGAATTTTGCGAACGGCGATATGGTCGGGCACACGGGCGTTATGAAAGCGGCTGTTCAGGCCGTCGAGACTGTTGACGTTTGTGTCGGCATTTTCGTCGAGTGCATGAAGAAAGTCGGCGGCGAAGTCGTCATCATCGCTGACCACGGTAACGCAGATCAAATGTTCGACTACAAACTTAAAGAGCCGTTCACAGCGCACACGACAAATCCCGTGCCGATTATCGTCGTCAGCGACCGCGTTGCGGAAGTCAAAGACGGTGCACTTTGCGACGTTGCGCCGACGCTCCTCACAATGGCGGGCATGGAAATTCCCGCCGAAATGACGGGCAAGCCTCTTATCACAATGAAATAAACTTCTGCGTCTAAAAATTTTTTTGAGCGGCGACGAAACAGTTTGGAGTTGGGATTGAGGAGTTAAATTTTTGTCGACAATTCCTAACTCCTAATTCCTAACTGAATTGTTGTCGCCGATTTTTTTTTGGAGGTGATTGATGTGAAAAAAATTTTTGCGACACTGTTGCTGTGTTTGTTCGTGACAACTTCGGCTTTTGCGGCAAGCGCGGACGAACAACGGACGGAAATTAACGCTCTCCACGACAAGACTTTAAAAAATCTTTACACAAAATTTCCGAACGCCGAAAGTGTTATCAACGAATGCTACGCTTATGCCACGCTGTCGAATACCGGAATCAAGCTCGGCATCTTCGGCGACGCGCACGGCAGAGGCGTTGCAATAAACAAAACCACGGGCGAACGCGTCTATTTGAAGATGGCGGAACAGTCAGCGGGTGTCGGTCTCGGCGTAAAGGAATACGACTTGATTTTTTTGATTAACACTCCCGAAGCTTGGGACAATTTCCTTGCGGGCAAAATCCAATTTGCGGCTGCGGCAGACGCTGCGGCAAGTGCCAAAGCCAACGGTCTTTCAATCGAAGGCGCAACTTACGCGGCTCCCGGCATTTGGGTTTATCAAATGACGACCAAAGGCATCGCGGTTGAAGTAACGCTCAAAGGCATGAAAATTTGGCGCGACAAAAAACTCAGCCCGAATAATTGAGGTGATTGGCATGAAAAAATTTTTTGCGATATTGACGATTTTGTTGTGCATGTTGACGACTTCGGCTTTTGCGGCAAGTGCGGACGAAGAACGCAGGCAAGTCGACGAACTCAGCAACAAAACTTTAACGAAACTTTACGAACGCTATCCCGGGGCGCGCTATGTTATCCAAAATTGTTACGCGTGGGCAACGCTGTCGAATTCGGGCGTCAAAGTTTTGTTTATCGGCTCTGCTCACGGGCGCGGCGTCGCAGTCAACAATGAACTCGGCGAAAGAGTTTATCTGCGCATGAAAGAACTTTCGGCGGGGCTCGGTATCGGCGCGAAAGAATACGACTTGGTTTTTCTGATTAACACTCGCGAGGCGTGGGAAAATTTCATCGCGGGCAAAACCAGATTCGCTGCAAGCGCGGAGGCGGCGGCGGACGACGGCTACACCGGCGGCGAAATTGAAGGCGCGACTTACGTTGCTCCCGCCGTTTGGGTTTATCAGATGACGACGAAAGGCCTTGCGCTTGAAGCGACGCTCAAAGGCACGAAAATTTATCGCGACAAAAATCTCAGCCCGTATAATTGACGCGGTAAGCTCACGGAAAAATTTCCCCGTCATTGCAACGGGGATTTTTTGTTGAAAACTTGGCAACCTTATGATAAACTTCGTTAAAAATTTTTCGGGAGTGCCGACGGTGAACGACGAACTTAAAAAATTTCTGATGAACTTCTTGCGCCGTGACCTCGACGAACTTCGCAAGCACAAAAAACGCACGATTGCAATGGCCGTGTTTGTCTTAGTAGCTTTGATTTACGCTTGGGAACCCGAAGGTAAAAACGTCGAAGAAATTGACTTGAGCGACACGCCGCCCGTCACGAAAGATTTGCCCGTTCAAAAGTTGCCCGACAAAAAAATTTCCGCGCAAGTTCCCGAAACAATCGACGGCGTCAAAATCGTTATGGGCGCGAACAGCGAACAAATTTTTATCAATGACCCGTTCGCCGGCGTCGAAAAGCCGCAACCGCCGCCGAAAGTCGAACCGCAGAAAACCGAATTGCCGAAAATTCCGCCGCCGAGTCAAATTCCGCAACCGCCGCCGAAAGTTGAGCCGAAAGAAAAAATTATTTTGACGGGCACGGCAATCAGCGGCGACAACAAAACCGCAATGTTCCTGCGCGGCAAGCAAACGGAATTTTTGACGGTCGGCGAAGAAATCGGCGGACGAATCATTTCC
>CAMUZL010000280.1 GCA_947165185.1 uncultured Selenomonadales bacterium | reverse complement strand
TCGTCCACATTGCGCACAACTGCCGAATCGGCGCGAACTGTTTGATTGTGGCGCAGACGGGAATTTCCGGCTCGACGATTGTCGGCGATAACGTGACTTTCGGCGGGCAAGTCGGCACGGTCGGGCATATCGAAATCGGCGGCAATTCGGTTTACGCGGCGCGTTCGGGCATTTCAAAAAATATGCCCCCGAATTTTTTCGGCGCGGGCTTCCCGATTCAATCTCACGGCGATTGGTTAAAATTTCAAGCGTCGCTGAAAAAAATTCCTGAATTGCTTGAAAAAGTTCGCAGGCTCGAACGAGAGCTTGAGACGCTAAAAAAATAAACAAATTTCCCCGTCAAATGTGCGGGGATTTTTTTTGAGCAAGCGAATTCACAATCTAACTGCAACGGGACGCGTAACATACAATGAAAAATTTTGGTTGACAGTAATTTTTCGCTCGTCTATAATCTACGCGGTTATCGCCGAATTTTTTTGTAAGGAGGTGGCGAACCTTGAAGAGAACATTTCAACCCAACACACATTGGCGCAAAAAAACGCACGGCTTCCGCGAACGCATGAAAACCAAAGGCGGTCGACTCGTCATCAAAAGACGTCGTCAACGCGGCAGAAAAGTGCTTACGGCTTGAGCGTGCGGCAGGTCACTAATCGAAGTGGCCTTTTTTTTCGCGTTGTCGACGAACGGAGGATTAATTTGTTTGAACTCAAGAAGAGCGAAATTTTTCGCGGCAAGCACGATTTCAACGCGGTACACAATCGCGGCAAATCGTTTGCGAATCATGCGCTGGTTTTGCTCGTCGTTCATGATGAAAAATTTAACGGCAAAGTCGGCTTCGCGGCGGGCAAAAAACTCGGCGGGGCTGTCGTTCGCAACCGCGTAAAGCGTCTCATGCGCGAGGCTTATCGGCTCAATAAAAATTCTCTCCGTCGCGATTGCGGAATGATTCTTGTCGGGCGAAAATTTTTGGTCAACGCCAAATTCAAAGATGCCGAAAAAGCATTTCTTGACATTTGCAAGCGCGCCAAAATTTTCAACTCGGACAACTCGAAATGACGAAGATTTTAACAGCAGGCACTTTTAAAAAGTGCCCAAACAGTTGACGCTTCGCGTCATTGAATCAACCGAAATTTATTTGCCGCGCCGTCAAAAGTTTTTGGAATCAGCAATGACGAAGATTTTAATAGCACTCATAAAATTTTATCAACGTTGGTTGTCGCCGCTCAAACCGCCGTGTTGCCGTTTCGTGCCGACGTGTTCAAATTACGCCGTCGACGCGCTGAAAAAATACGGCTGGGCTCGCGGAAGTCTTTTGACATTGTGGCGAATCCTGCGTTGCAATCCGTTTTGCAAGGGCGGCTATGATCCCGTCCCGTAAAAGTAGTAATTAGGAACTAGGAACTAGTTTGCTAATCCCTAATTATTATTAGTCCCTTGTTCCTATTTACTAGTTCCTAAGGAAGTGATGTAGTGGAAGAACCCGGAATTTTCGGCGGAATTTTTTCGCCGATTGAACACGTCATGAGCGTAATTTTGACCGCGCTTTATTCGTTGACGGAAACGCTCGGCGTGCCCAGTTACGGTCTGGCGATAATTTTGCTGACCATACTGATAAAAATTTTGGTCTACCCGCTGACGAAAAAACAGCTCCAATCAATGAAGGCAATGCAACGCATCCAGCCGCAAATGCAGAAAATCCAAGAGAAGTACAAAAACAATCCGCAAGTCATGCAACAAAAAATGATGGAGCTTTACCAAAAAGAAGGCGCGAACCCGATGTCGGGTTGCCTGCCGATGCTGATTCAAATGCCGATTTTGATGGGCATGTATTACACGCTTTACAGTTTCGATTACGGCGGCGCGGCACCGTCGTTCCTGTGGTTGCCCAGCTTGTCCGAAACCGACCCGCTGTATGCACTGCCGTTACTTTCCGCAGCGACAACTTATTTGACTTCGCGGACAATGCAATCGGGCAACGCCGGCGCAAATCAAAATCAGCAGATGAAAATGTTGACGTACTTAATGCCGATTTTTATCGGTTGGATAAGTTTAAATTTCCCTTCGGGGCTCGTGCTTTATTGGGTGACGATGAATGTTGTGCAAATCGCGCAACAGCTGTGGATGAACAGAACCGACAACCCGTCCGACAAGGAGGCTGCTTAAATGGCGATTGTGATTGAAAAAACCGGCAAGACCGTCGAAGATGCAATTCAAGCGGCGATTGACGAACTCGGCGTTGAGGCCGAAAAAATCGACGTTGAAGTTTTGGAACTGCCCGCGAAAAGATTGTTCGGTTTGCTCGGCGAAACTCCGGCAAAAATTCGCGCCACGCTGAAAGAAACTCCCGCCGAAGTTTCCGCCGTTGAAGAAAAATCTTCCGCCGTCGAAAAATCTGCGCCCGTCGAAGAAAAATCTTCCGTCGTCGCCGAATCTGCGCCCGTTGAAGAAAAATCTTCCGCCGTCGAAAAATCTGCGCCCGTCGAAGAAAAATCTTCCGTCGTCGCCGAATCTGCGCCCGTTGAAGAAAAATCTTCCGCCGTCGAAAAATCTGCGCCCGTCGAAGAAAAATC
>CAMUZL010000279.1 GCA_947165185.1 uncultured Selenomonadales bacterium | reverse complement strand
ATTTTGCGCGTCAAATTGGAGTGGTATCCGAAACAGTCTTCGATTAAGACGAAATTCGGGCGGGCGTTCTGTTACGAGCAAAAGGGACAACTTTATTGCAACGCCGACGATGCGACCGTGCTTTTCAATTTGGAAGGCGGCTTGCAGACGGGCGACAATGGTGAAAAAATTTTCCGCTTTAAATCTGTGCCGCAAGCCGAGCCGGTAAAACCCGAAAAGCCGAAACCCGTCGATAAACCCAAGCCCGAAAAACCGAAGCCCGCTGAAACAAAACCCTTCGACGAGCAAAAAACTGACGACCAAAAAGTTGACGAACCTGCGCCCGACGAATCAAAAGTTGACGAACCTAAAGTTGATGAGCCGAACGCTGAAGAGGTTACCGAACAATGAAAAAATTTTTGATTGTTGACGGCAGCAGTATTTTTTATCGAGCATTTTACGCCATGCCCCCGTTGACTGCTCCGAGCGGCGAACCGACGGGCGCGGTTGCCGGCACTGCGAATATTTTGCTGAAAGTTCTGCGCGAATTTTCGCCGGACTTTGTGGCGGTTGCTCTCGACGCGGCGAAAAAAACTTTCCGCAACGAAATTTTTTCCGAATACAAGGCGAACCGTCAAACAATGCCCGACGACCTTGCCGCTCAACTTGCGTTGCTTAAAGAATTTCTTGACGCGTTGGGGCTGAAAACCTGCGCAGCTCAAGGTTACGAGGCGGATGACATTATCGGCACGCTTGCAACTCAATCGGGCGAAAATTTTTCCGTGGACATTTTGACGGGCGACCGCGACGCACTTCAGCTGATTAATTCGACAACGCGGGTTTTGCTCACGAAAAATACGGGCGTCGACGTTTACGACGAAGAAAAATTTCGCGACGAATACGGTTTCGCGCCCGCCAATCTAGTCGACTACAAAAGTTTGCGCGGCGACGCGTCCGACAACATTCCCGGCGTCAAGGGTATCGGCGAAAAAACTGCGTCGAATTTAATCCGCGAATTCGGCACGCTTGAAAATGTTTTGGAGCACCGCGCAGAATTCAAGCAGAAAAAAATTCGTGACGCGCTCGAAAATTTTGCCGACGATGCCCGCATGAGTAAAAAACTCGCGCAGATTGTTCGCGACGTGCCCGACGTGAATTTTGACGCGGAAAATTTTGCGATTGCGCCCGACCTTGCCCGCGTCGACGAATTTTGCAACCGTTACGCGCTCAATCAAGCCAAGAAAAAAATTCATGAGCTTTTCGGGATGACGAATCTTTTTGACGCGCCGAAAAAATTTCTATCCGTGCCCGAAGTTTCGGCGTTCGACGGTGAAAAAATTTTCGCGGCGGAAAAAATTTCCGTTGCGGGCGGCGCGGATAATTTTGTCGTGAAAATTTTCGACGGAGAAATTTTTTCTGTGACACGTGACGAACTGCAAAAAGTTTTCGCGGACTTCGCGGGCAAAATTATTTTGAGCGGGTTGAAAAATTTTCTGCGGACGTTTGAAGTTGCCGACGCGCAAAAATTTTTCGACATTGAACTTGCGGCTTATCTGCTTTATCCCGAACGCGACGATTATTCCTGCGAAAAACTTTTGTCGCTGGAATTTGACGGCTTGCAACTGCCCGATATTTCCCCCGCCGCGAAAGTCGCCGCGCTTGAAAAAATCGCCGCGCTTTACAAAACAAAACTTGCCGAAACGGAAATGATGAAACTTTATCGCGAAATCGAATTGCCGCTGACCGAAGTTTTGGCGCGCATGGAAAATCGTGGCGTTTTCGTCGACAAAGTTCGCTTGAAACAAAAATCCGCCGAAATGTCCCGCCGAATCTTCGCGCTCGAAGAAAAAATTTACGACCTCGCCGGCAGACCGTTTAACATCAATTCGCCAAAACAGCTCGCCGAAATTTTATTCGTGCGTTTGGGCTTGCCCGCCGTCAAGAAAACCAAAAGCGGCTTTTCGACGAACGCGGAAGTTTTGGAGGAACTCAAAACGCGTCACCCGATTGTTGAGGCGATTATAAAATTCCGTGCGCTGTCGAAATTGAAATCGACGTACCTTGACGGGTTGGACAAATTAATCGGCGACGACGGGCGAATTCACACGAATTTTAATCAGACAGTCACCGCGACGGGCAGGCTGTCAAGTTCAGATCCGAATTTGCAAAATATTCCCGTGCGCACCGACGAAGGCCGCGAAATTCGTGCGCTGTTTGAGCCGCGTGAGCCGTTCGACAAAATTTTGTCCGCCGATTATTCGCAGATTGAACTCAGACTTTTGGCGCACATGTCGGGCGACGAAAATTTAATCGACGCGTTCAATCGCGGGCAGGACATTCACGCACGCACCGCCGCCGAAGTTTTCGGGCTGCCGATTGACGCGGTGACGCCCGAATTTCGCCGTAAAGCCAAGGCCGTCAATTTCGGCATCGTTTACGGAATCAGCGACTACGGTCTTTCGCAAAACTTGCACATCACGCGGAAAGAGGCCGCCTCGTATATTGCGCGATATTTTGAGCGTTATCCCCGCGTAAAAAATTTTTTGGACGAAACGGTTGCCAAAGCCCGCGAACTCGGTTACGTGACGACAATGTTCGGCAG
>CAMUZL010000278.1 GCA_947165185.1 uncultured Selenomonadales bacterium | reverse complement strand
CCTGTTGCGCGGGCTCGACGCCCGAAGCTCATCAAGAGGCTTTGAACGTCATGCGGAATTGCCAATGCCGAATCATCAACGAATAAGGAAATTGCGCCGTGAGTTACGAAAATTTAATCGGATTATCCGCCGAACGTGAAAGTTCCGTCACGGAAAAAAATACCGCGCTTGCGTTGAAGTCGGGCAGTTTGAAAGTTTTGGCGACGCCCGAAATGATTCGCCTGATTGAAGAAATTTCCGCCGAACTTGTCGAAAAAAATTTGCCGCCCGAATTGACTTCAGTCGGCATTTCGCTCGATATTAAACACACGGCACCAACGCCCGTAAGCATGAAGTTTCGCGCCGAATCAAAAATTATTTCGGTTGACGGACGCAAAATTGTTTTGGAAGTCGCCGCCTTCGACGAACGCGAACAAATCGGGCACGGCGTCCACGAAAGATTTATCGTCGACAAAAATAAATTTCAGTCCAAAGCCGATTCAAAACTTTAACCGCGCACGGCCTTTCGCTTCGTCAAATAATTCCACGCGGTGACGATGACTGTTGCGCCGAGTTTGGCGATTAAGTAATGCAGTCCCGCCACGTCGACGAAAAACCACATACAAAGTTGATTGAGTCCCAAACCGACGACGCCCGTCGAAAAAAAGATTATTGCTCGACGCGTCGTCTGTTTTTTTGCGTCTTTGAAGACATAAATAACGCACAACCAATAGTTGAAAACGACTGTGACGCTGAACGAGATCGCCGACGAGTACAGATAATA
Source organism: uncultured Selenomonadales bacterium (assembly GCA_947165185.1). Lineage (GTDB taxonomy): Bacteria > Bacillota > Negativicutes > Selenomonadales > Selenomonadaceae > Quinella. The sequence continues at coordinate 1,819 of CAMUZL010000278.1, read as the reverse complement.
AATGCCCGCCCATTCCGTCAGCGCGAACAAAATTGCGTAGTCCATGAGCAAGGACACGCCGCCGACCATGCAGAAGCGGAAGAATTCCCAAAATCTTTCACGATTCATTTTCAGACCTCAACGCAGAAAAATTCACGGCGGAAATATTTTTTTCAGCAAGCACGTTTAAAACTTTCGGCGAAGTAACTGCGGCAAGTTCCGCCTCAAAGTCGTGCTCCCAGTCGCAGAAATCGCACAAAATTTTATTGTCGGTGCCGGGGTGCAACATAACTTCGGTCGTGCCGTCTTGAAATTTTTCGACAAGTTTCAGTATAAAATTTTCGTCGACGCTCTCGCCCGCGACGATACCCGCGAAATGTTCGGGGGTTGCGAAATTTTTTTTGTGAGCTTTGTGCGCCGCAAATTTCGCCAAAGAACTCAAGCCGAGTCGCCCGACGAATTTGCCGAGGCTGTCAAGTTCGCCGTCAAAAATTTTCGCGCCCGACGAACGCATTGCAAAAATTTTTTTCGTCGCCGCCAAATCCAAAACAATATCGATAATGCCCGGCACGTGGTGTAAATGTTGATGACTGTCGACGTGCGTCAACTTCAAGCCCGTTTGCAAAATTTTTTCGAGTTGCGCGGCAAGTTCCGAACGCACTTCGTCCAAAGAAATTTTCCCCGACATGTACCGCTTGAGGAAGACAATATAATTTTCGTGAAAAAATCCGTCCGCCGTAACCAGCGTGGGAATTTCTTTCGGCGGCAAAACGGGGTTGCCGTTCGCAAGCGTGAAGTGAATTCCGACGCCGAGTCCCGAATTTCTTTTCGCAACGGCAATCGCGTCGTCGAAGGCAATTCCGCCCGCCATTAGTGTTGCCGATTTGAGACAGCCCGCGTTGAAGGCTTGTTCGACCGCACGATTAATCAGTTCGTGTCGTCCGAAGTCGTCCGCGTTCACGATTAAATTTTTCAATCTGTAACCTCCTCGCGCAGGAAAAATTTCCCGCCGCCCGAATAATTTCAGCGGTCAATAACCAGAAAAAAACTTGTCCCTTGTCCCTTATCCCTTGTCCCTTAATGGAGTTTGATTTAATGAGCCCGATGATAACCGCCGTCGCCGCATTTTTGATTGACGCGCTGATTGGCGACCCGCGCAGTAAATTTCATCCCGTCGTTTTAATCGGCAATTTAATTTCGTTGCTCGAAAAAATTTTGCGCCGCGAACTCGACAGCCCGTCACAAAAAATTTTCAAAGGCGGCTTGCTGGTTACAACCGTCGTCGCGATAAGTTTCAGCGTCGGTTACGGCATTGAATTTTTGTCGCAGAAAATTCCTAGTTTGACCGCGCAGATTTTTATTCAAGCGTTGGTGTTGAGTTTCATGATTTCCCCGCGCAGTTTGGGCGACGCCGCTCAAGAAATTTATTCGTTGCTCGAAACGGAAAATCTTTCCGAAGCCCGCCGCAAAGTCGGTTGGATTGTCGGGCGCGACACGCAAAATCTCAACGAAGCGGAAGTTGCCCGCGCCACCGTCGAAACCGTTGCCGAAAACACCGTCGACGGAATTATTTCGCCGCTGTTTTATTTCGCCGTCGGAGGCTTGCCGCTTGCCGTGGCTTATCGGGCGATTAACACGATGGATTCAATGCTCGGCTACAAGAACGAAAAATATCTGCACTTCGGACGCGTGGCGGCTCGGCTTGACGACGTGGCGAATTTTATTCCCGCACGATTGACGGCGATTTTATTTCTCGGCTCGGCGGGCTTGCTCGGTCTCGACGTGCGCAACGCCTTCAACATGATGAAACGCGACGCAAGCAAACACCCCAGCCCGAACG
>CAMUZL010000277.1 GCA_947165185.1 uncultured Selenomonadales bacterium | reverse complement strand
TCATGCCCGTTGTTTTTCGTCATAACGGCATTGCTCATCATGGAAAAGACGACAAAGAAAGTTTTTGCGTCGGGATTATCTTCTTTCAACTGTTCGAGGAACGGCGGGATTTTCATTTCGAGCCAAGGAACGTTCGGCAAATTGTATCTGGAATCGGTATACGCCATGCGCTGAATAATTTCAAATTTTTTCTTGTTTATAGAGCGTCTGTAGATTAACGCGCCGGTCACAACTATTAACAGCGCAAGGAAAAAAATCACTTTGAAGATGTTGTTATAGGCGAATTTTTTCAAGCTGAACGACGCCGAAAGTTGTTGATGCTTGTTGAGCATATCGCGAACCCAACTTACGTCAATATGGTTAATTTCTTTGTTGAGAATGTGCCAAAGCCGCAAGTCGCCGTTCGAGCAAGTGCCCAAGCTGATTAATTCGCTGTAAGGCGAAACCGCGCCGACTTCCAAATTATAAGTTTCCGTGGCGTCAATAAGCGAATGAACGGCATCGCGATAAACGTAAGCCACATCTGCGCGCCCATCGTTGACTGCTTTTAAAGTCTCCTCCATTGTCGGCAGATAAACGATATTTTCTTTCGCAAAATTGGCTTCAACGAAATCGGCGGTGTAGAGCCTGTCGGTGCACGCAGCGACGATTGTTTTTTCGGGAGCGTCGGGATAATGGTTCAGACGCGTGACAGGGACATAATCGCGGCGAAAATAATTTTGCGTCGGATTAATGTTAGATTTTTCCGCCCAGCTGAAATCGCAGACAGTATCCGCCACGAAATCAATTTCGCCGTTTGCAATTAAATTTCGCGTTTCTTCAAACGAATGAGTTTCTACAATCTCAATTTCCATGTCCAAATCATCGGAAATTCTTTTCATTATGTCGGGAACGACGCCGACCAAATTTCCGTTGTCATCATAATAAGCGTAAGGTTGCTGATAAGTGAAAATCGCCGTGCGAAGTTTTTTCTTTTCCGCCAAAAACTCTCGTTCGGTACGGGTCAACAGCAACGGAAAACCTTCCTTGAGGTTGTATTTTCTTTTCAGCGTGTCGCGAATGTCGGATTGAACCATCAACAGTTGATCCATTGCCCAATTCAAACGATCCAAAAGCTCCGTTCTGTCTGCACGCACGGAAAGGCGATAATTTTGTCTGTCAAAAAGCGCGTAAGTATGTTTTGACTTGTTGTAAAACAACATGGCGTCAACATATCCGTCGACATCCCCGCGCTCGTAAGCCTTCACGACTTCTTGATAAGTTTTGTAAGGCGTGAACGTGTATTGAAAACCTTCTTCGCGAGCGACTTCGTCAAGGCCGGGCGTGTCGTAATTCGTCCTGACGCGTGCAAGATTGAGTTGGGGTTTGATTTGCTCTCTCTTGATAACCAATTCCATGGGAAAACGCCCGACGACGTGATCGGTAGATTTTGCGTTCACGAGCCATTTATGATCGCCGGGCACATTCGGTATAATATCAACTTCGCCGCTGTTGAGCTTGTCCAAAAGATCCGTCCAATCGTCGAAAACAATGTATTCAAACTCGCAGGGAATATAGTTCTTAAGAAATTCCATGTATTCATAGCCGTAGCCCACGACGTGCCCGGGTCTGTCTTCGGACATAAAACTTGTGTTGACTACGTAGCCGACTTTCAAAGTCTTGTAATCTTTTCTCGCGTCCGCAGAATTTTCTGCCACAGGGGAACTTTCTGCGCTCAAAACATTCATTGCAAAAATCATTAACGCCGACATTAAAAAGCCCGTAATTTTTCGCATGATATGGTATTTTCTCCTCAAATGATTTTGGAATTCCGTGTGGCATAAGAGCAATCGAATTTTTACACAAGAAAATTTTTCGGTAGAGCGAATTATAATTGTCATATCTGAAAAAATCAACTGCACGTCAACCAAAAAGTTCCGTGACGAAAACGACCGTGCAACAAATAACCGCGACTTTAAACAGACTCGCGCCGAACCACGCCGAAAAAATTCCCGCGACGAATGCCAACGTGCCCGAAATTTGCGATTGCGTTGCGTCGATTATCGCGGGGAAAGTCATTACCGCAAGCGTCACATACGGCACATAATGCAGGAACGAGCGCACCGTCCGATTTTTTATTTCGCCGCGAATCAAAGTCAGTGGCAGAATTTTTATCGCCAACGTCACCGCGCTCGCGACCAAAATGTAAATGTTAATATCGTGCGTCAATCGTCGTCACCTTCACGAACCGAAAATAAAATTGTCGTGCGTCAATCGGATTTTTCTTCGACGGGGAATAAAATTGCCGCAACGCCCGCGATTAAAATCGTCAACGCGATTGTCCTGTTGCCTGCGGAAATTTCGGGGAAAAATTTTTCTGCCAAAAAACTCAGCACGAAACTTGCGACGACTGCCACGCCGATAATTTTATCTTTACGTGCCGGCGGAATTATCACGGCAAGAAACATTCCGTAAAGCGCAACACTCAACGCGCTGACTGCCGACGGTGAAAAAAAATTCCACGCGACAATTCCGCAAGCCGTGCCCAACGACCAGCCGGGCAGAGCCGTCAACATCGCGCCGTAATTGTAAAACGGATTCAGCCAACGTC
>CAMUZL010000276.1 GCA_947165185.1 uncultured Selenomonadales bacterium | reverse complement strand
ACTTGATTTGTCATGAAAAAATTTTCCAAACTGTTCCGCCGCTTTTAAAGCGGCCGCGTCGTTTAAAGTCAAGACGACTTAAATAATTTTCGCAACAAAAAATCCCTCGTTCGTTTTGAACGGGGGATAATTTTTTTACGTCGTTCAATTTTAATCTAATCGTATTTTCTGCCTTCTCTTTCGAGTTCGCGGACGATTCTGTCGGCGTCTCTGTCCATTGCGTTATTATAGGCGCGATTCACAAGCCGACCGACAAAGTCACCGCCGCCGCCGCCGGAAAAATGACTTTGGCGATGACGTTCTATGCCGTCAAAAGTTCGCTTAGCTTCGGCAACGGTTTTTTCATAAGCTTTCCGTTCTCGTTGCAAGGCTTTTAATTCGTCATAAAGTTCGGGGTCGCCGCCTGCCTGTTGCCAAAGTCTGTCGTCTTCGCGAATTTCCGCCATAAAAGCTTCGTCTTCTTTTTTCCAACGCTCCATATCTTTTTTGAGTTGCTTTTCCGGATCGCCGAAAATATCATCGAAAAATCCCATATCAATCACCTCGATTGAAATTATAATTTAGGCGTCGACAAATTTTAAGTACCTGAAAGGTACCCAAAAATTTTTTCACGCAACAAAAAACCGCTCGATTGTTCGGGCGGTTAATTTTTTTTTGTCAGCGAACGCGGCGCGGCTTATCGTTGAAGAAACGTTTTTCGATGAAACGCTTGTAAATCCAGTTGCCGACGCACCAGCCGCAAATCGCCGCCAGCAAACCTTGCCAGCCGTGACGATACAAGCCCCACGCGCCGAACGGCAGGAAAAATACAAACAGAAAGCCCGTCCTGCCGAACCTGTCAAAAAATTTTTGGAGAAATTTTTTCACGTCAATCGCCTCCCGTCAAAATCAATTTGAAATGTGGAATTAGGAATGTGGAATTGTTACGCGTTATTAATTCCTAATTGCTTTTTCTGCGCGGACGTTCGCGGGAAGTTGTCGCCAAATTTCGGAGAGCAAACGCGAAGCCCGCACCGATAAACCAATCACGCCAAATTATTTCGCGGTCTGAAACTAAATCGTAAACAAAAAACGCGATAATCAGCACGCTCAAAACGTGTTGAAAAGTTTTTGCTCGCGGCTCGGAAATTTTTCCGTGAACGCCGTACTTTTCAAACGTCGAAATTAAATCGTCAACCGAAACGAAAAACGCCGCGCCCGCAATCCAATGCCGCCAACTTTCGACGCCGTTTCCGAAAATCAAATCCAAAATGAACACGAGGATAAACAACGCGCTCAAAACGTTTCGCCAAAAAATAAAGTTCATTCAGCTCAACTCCTTTGAATGAATTATAGCATGAAAAATTTTTTCCGTCGACGTAAAATTTTTGACAAGTAGTCAACCGCAAGTTACAATGACAAAAACATTTTGCGCGAGGGGGTCTTGTCGATGAAAAATTTTTTCGCGGTGATTTTGGTTTTGACGTTGATGATTTTCACGGGTTGCGGTTCGTCGAGCGGTAAAGTTTTTGTGGTCGGGGTTGACGATGAATTTGCGCCGATGACTTTCCGCGACGGAAACGGCGAACTTGTCGGCTGCGACATTGACCTTGCCAAAGAGGCCGCCAAACGCATGGGAGTTACTTTCAAGTTCAAGCCGATTGATTGGGACGAAAAAGAAACCGAAATGACTTCGGGCGACGTTGACATAATTTGGAGCGCGTGCGACATTGTCGACGAATACAAGCCCTACATGATTTTCAGCAAGCCTTACATGGATAACCGCCAAATTGTTTTGACGCGAAAGAATCACACCGAAAATATTCATTCCGAAAAAGATTTCGCGGGCAAAATCGTCGGCACGCAGGCCGGCTCAAATTCGGAGACTTACATAAACGAGAGCGTCAACCTCAAAAAAACTTTCAAGGAGTTTAAAACCTATCGCAACTTCAAGGAAGCTTTTGCGGCTTTAATCAACGGCGAAATGGATTTGCTGATTGTCGACGAAATTGCGGGACGTTACGAGCTGAAAAAATCTGCCGACACGTTTCAAGCCGTCGACGTGACTGTCGGCCCCGTGACGGAATTCGGAATTGGTTTTCGCAAAGATGATACCGAATTGCGCGACGAAGTGCAAAAAATTTTCGACGGGATGATTAAAGACGGCACCGCGAAAAAAATTTCTCAAAAATGGTTTCAAGCCAATTTGATTAAATCCAAATCGTGACATTTCCACGCTTGCAATGGCATTGTCCATAAAGTACAATCAGCACACCGAAATTTCACCTTGAGGGGATGTTTGCCGGAATGAAGAAAATTTTTTTTGCAATGCTGTTTCTGATGCTGATGATTTTCACGGGTTGCGGCGGCGAGACTTTGAACGTCGACAGCGATAAAGTTTACGTTATCGGGCTTGACGACGAATATAAACCGATGGGTTTTCGTGACGACAGCGGCGAAATTGTCGGCTTTGACATTGATCTTGCCACGGAAGCGGCGAAACGTTTGGGAGTCAAATTCGAGTTCAAGCCGATTAATTGGAGCGACAAAGAACGCGAGTTGACTTCCGGCAAAATCGACATCATCTGGAACGGTTTGGACATCGCGCCCGAACGCA
>CAMUZL010000275.1 GCA_947165185.1 uncultured Selenomonadales bacterium | reverse complement strand
GGCAAGGCGTTTGAGCAGTTCGACGACGACAAAACCGACACGGTGATTTACGGCTTGCGGAAATATTTCAAACTCTGCGCGGACTGCAACCCGAATGTTTTGGAATTGCTCGGCACGAAGCCCGAACACGTCCTTTACATGAGCGACGCCGGCAAAAAAGTTCGCGACAACGCCGAAATTTTTCTGTCGAAGCTGGCGTATCAAAAATTTGTCGGATATGCGACGGCTCAACTGCGGCGATTGCAAAATGCTTTGGCGCACGACAGTTATCCTCAACGCGAAAAAAATTTGCACATCTTGAAGTCGATTCGCTCAATGATGACGGCTTGTCAACGCGAATACGGCTTGAATCACGCCGAAATAAATTTTGAAACGGACGGCGAAGAAATTTTCGTGTCAATCAGTGCTAATCGGTTGCCGCTGAAAAAATTTTTCGCAATGAATTCGGGTCTCGGCACGATGATAAACAATTACGCGAAATTGAATCACCGCAACCGCAAGAAAGACGAAAATCACCTGCACAAGCACGCGATGCATTTGATTCGGCTGTATTTGACGGGCATTGACATTTTGGAGGGGCGCGGCGTCGTCACTTATCGCGAAAAAGATTTGCCGTTGCTCAAAAAAATTCGTTCGGGCGAAATTCCGCTTGATGACGTTTTCAAAATGGCGGACGAGTTCGATGAAAAAATTTCGGCGGCTTATAAAAATTCCAAACTGCCCGACGTGCCCGACTCAACCAAAATCGACAAACTTTTGATTGAAATTTACCGCGAACATTTTGCACGCTGAAAAAATTATCCCCGTCACCAACGGCGGGGATTTTTTATTTGACGTAAGGTGAACCGTTGTAAATTCGCGGTCGCGGCTCAAATTTTTCGTTGAGGACGCTTTTCGTTGCGTCAAATGAAGTCGTGCGAATGTCCATTAAATCTAACAGCGCATGAATCAAAAAATCCGTGCGATAAGGACGGTCGACGGCAGAATTTATCGCGGAAACTTTTTCGGGATAACGTTCGCGGAATTTTTTCGACACCCAAACAAGCGCGGGAATTTCAATCATGTGGACGTTGCCGACATTTTCCAGCGAATGCCACGCAAAATCCCGCCCGTCGTAAACTTCTTCGCCGTGGTCGGAAATGTGACACTCCCCATGCCTAAAGGCAGGGGCTTCTGATTTTTAATTAAATGTTTTCAGCTCGGCTTAAGCCGCAAGGTCTAACGAACACTTGTTGCCTCGACATTCAACAAAATCAGCAACACAGATTGCTCTGTGGCCGGTGCCTCAGCTTCTACTACTTTGATGTTATCTCCGTAGATACTTTTTCTTTTTAAAATTGTTCCACCTCCATAGATTGAAAAATGCGGAGTCACGCTCTTTGAAACCTTTTGCCTGCGGCACGTCGTATCGTACGCTTTTTTCAATCTGTATTTGTGCTGATTCTTGTAGTTTTTCAATCCCGGACACTACCAGGCTAATTGTCTACGGCAACCGCACTCGTTGCCTCAGATACCCTTGCGGGCGGTTGATTTTGGCTAAATCAACTCTTTCAAGAAAGTATAATCCACAAACAAATTTTTATCAATAAAAGTTTTGCGCCACTTCAGCCCCACAGCTAAAGCAAGGGGCTTTCGTGGCGCGGATCCGGTAAAATTTGCACTACTTCTTGATTCATCAATACGCCGAATCTGTACAGCAAAAAAATATCCGTCACGAAATGCACGGCGAATAAAATTATCACGACGGCTTGAATGAATCTCTTGACGCGTGGCAACGGTTGCAACAAAAAATTTATCGCCAGCGCGCCGAAAAATATTGCGAACGCGCCGAGATAAAATTTCACGAAACCAACTTGAAAATCTTGCGCGAATGAAATTATCGGCGTGTTCAAAATCAACAGCGTGACGAAAAAAAATCCGTCTTCGCGCAGAAATTTTTCGCCGCGTGTTCCGACTGCATTGAAAAAATTTTTAAGCAAACAAATCACCTCGCGCAGATTATTCGGCACGCGGGCAACTTTACCTTGCTTGAAAAATTTTTTGCCGCCGCGCAGGATTTTTGCTACAATGTTCGCGTCAAAGGAGGCATCTTTATGGACATTGACATCAGCAAAGTTAAATTCAACCAACACGGGCTTGTTCCCGCGATTGTGCAGGCGGACGACAGTGGGCAAGTTTTGATGCTCGCCTACATGAACGCCGAATCGCTCCAAAAAACAATCGAAACGGGTTACACGTGGTTTTACAGCCGCAGTCGCCAAAAACTTTGGCAGAAAGGCGAAACCAGCGGCAACGTTCAGCAAGTCAAGGCGATTTTCTACGATTGCGACGGCGATGCGCTGCTCGTGAAAGTTCATCAAACGGGCGTCGCGTGCCACACGGGAACTTATTCTTGTTTCAGCGGCCGCAGGCTCGACGAAAATAAAAATCTTCCCGCAGTCGTCGACCAGCCGCCCGAAGATTTGTCACTTGTGCTGTACGAACTGTATTCGGTCATCAAAGACCGTCAGCGTCACCCCGTCGAAGGTTCTTACACGAATTACCTTTTCAACATGGGGCACGACAAAATTTTGAAAAAAGTCGGCGAAGAGGCCGTCG
>CAMUZL010000274.1 GCA_947165185.1 uncultured Selenomonadales bacterium | reverse complement strand
CAAGACCTAATTTTTTTCGTCTCAAACCCCAAAATTTTTCCCCGCAGATTCCAAAAATTTACTCCGCAACCGTCATTCGTGACAGTTACTTGATGAGTCGATTGTCTTGTATTCGGTAAATCTCGCCGTTGATATTAAAGGTTGCCGAAGAGTTCACGCCGTCGAAAATAATTTTGCCGCCGCTTCTGACGTTGAGCGTCAGGTTGTTGCTTGCGAAAGTTGCTTTGGCGAAAGTTCCCGACGAGCCGTCCGCATTGAGGATTTGCAACATGTCGCCATCCGTGAAGTTGAAAATTCTATCGGTGCCGGTATTCGAGAAGTAAATAAACGTGTCGGAGCCGTTGCCGCCCCAAAGTGAATCGTTGCCTTTGTCGCCGTTAATCGTGGTGTCTTTATCACTGGCAAAGATTTTGTTTGCTTTCGAGTTACCGACGAATTCAAGTTGACCGTCGACCGCCGAGCCGTCGATTGAAATAAGCTTGCCGGTAGCTGTAAATGTTGTCGTCGAAGAAGCAAGAGTTATTGCCGTACCCGCGCCGTTTGAAATTCCGTTCTCCGAATAAACGTTGACATAAGTCTTGCCGTTTTCGATGAAGGTAATTTTTTTGCCTATCGCTTTGTCAATCGTAAGCGAGCCGCTTGCGTAATCGATGATAACGTTGTCGCCGTCCGTGCCGAAACTTTCCATTGCCGAATTTACGGAGACTTTGTCGCCCGACGCGTAATCGGTAATCGTATCGTCGTCGCTGTCGTAAATGAAAACGTCGTTGACTTTCCCGCCTTTGAGTGTATCGTCACCCGCTTCGCCGCTCAACGTATCGTTGCCTTTGCCGCCGCGAATGGAATTATTAAGATCGTTGCCCGTGATGTTTACTTCATTGACAAGCGAAGACGCATTGACTTCCTTAACAGTCGGCTCGTAATTTGCCAAATTGATTTGCTCGCGGCGAAATTTTGTGCTTGCAGTGATTTTCGTCTTATTTCCGTTGTAAGAAATTCCCTCAGGCGGAACGTCAGCGGATACCGTTTCAATGTTGAGTTTTTCATTTGCCGCGCCCGGCAAAGTCATTGCACCGCTACCGACTTTGATTATAACGTTGTCGCCGCTCTTTGTCGTCGTGTAATTGCTGTTGACGATTTGAATTGTGTCTTTGGAGCTGTAACCGCTGATATAATCTTCGCCGTCGTCGACGGTGTAACGGATAACGACGGGCGTTTTCGATTGAGTAATTATAATTCGGTCATTGCCTTCGCCGCCCGCAACGGTATTGGCTTTTTTCGACCCGGAAGAAATGTCTCTTTCGTCTATGAAGATTTGGTCGTAACCTGGACCGCCGTCGATTTGGTTGCCGTAAGCGGGATTTTTGCCGTCGCTTGAGAGCATGATTTCATCGTCGCCCTGTCCGCCGAAAACCGTATTGTCCCTGCCGCGCACGAAAATATCATCGTTGTCGTTGCCCGCGTCGATATTGGTGCCGTATACTCCCTCGACGTTGAAAATATAATCGTCGCCCGTGCCCGAATTTATCGTGCAACCGGAAACGCAATTCGTAATGTCGTTGTCGCCGTTCGATGTGTAAAGTTTCTTCTTTTTCGTGTTGACGACTTCTTTTGCGGAGGTCGTGCCCGTTATCAAAGATTTAAGTGCGTCGCCTATGACTTCCGTGAAATTTCTGTCGTCTGCCATTTGGAACTTGACTTGAGACGGGTCGCCGCCGGTGAGTCTTGCCCATTCTCTCTGAAATTTCCACTTAATCGCCGCGCCAACTAAGTGCACGCCTCGGTAAATCATGTCGGCATCAACAAGCCCGAAAGTAAGTCCGCCAATAACTGCGTTCGATGCGGTGTGAATAATGTCGCCTACCACGTCGATTGTCGTGTTGATTACCTTTGAAGCGGTCGGCAAGCCGTCGACTTCATATCGGCTGATGCTGTTGAACAAGGTATCGACAGCCGAATAAACCCCGACTACCGCGAACAGCGCACCGCTGATTTAACTTGTCGCTCGTTCGGCGGTCGTATTTTTTCGTTTTAGCGGACTCCATGGCGGTTTTCAAGACTGCACGCAAAAAAACCCCCGACTTTTTCGCCGAGGGATTTTTGATTTAGTGGAAATATTTTTGTCGAGGTTTAAACTTCGACAGCGGACGATTTACATTCCGGCTTGAGCCGCAACTTCCGCCGCGAAGTCGGTTTCTTTTTTCTCGATGCCTTCGCCGAGCTGATAACGGGCAAAGCGCAAAACTTTTTCATCCACTCGAACTACCGAAAGAAAACGGCTTGACTTACGCGGCGGATTTTGAGCCGTAAAATTTTTCGTTTACATTCCCTTGCCGATTTTATATCATTGCCGAAAAATCAAATCGCAAGGAGAAAAATTTCATGAGACCTTTGCACGCGTTGATCGGCTTGATTCGCAATCTTGTCGGCAATCGAAAACTTTTGTGGCAGATGACCAAGCGCGACTTCCGCCAGCGTTATCTCGGCTCGTATCTGGGAATTCTTTGGGCGTTCATTCAACCGACCGTCACCGTGCTGATTTTTTGGTTCGTCTTCCAAGTCGGCTTCAAGGCGATGCCCGTCAATGACTTCCCGTTTA
>CAMUZL010000273.1 GCA_947165185.1 uncultured Selenomonadales bacterium | reverse complement strand
GCTTTTTTTTGCGGGCGATACAGCAAGAAATAAAAAATCAAAATCATCAGGGCTATAGGCGCGAAATTTGCTATAGCCGCCGCAGTTTCGTTTTCCATAAAAAAATTTGCCTCCTCAAAAAATTATTCGTCGTGTTTTCAAATTACTCAAGCGTTGTCGCCACCGTCGTAAGCCGTGAAAAATTCTTCTTTAAACTCGGTGAACTTGTCGGCCAAAATTGCTTCCCGCATCTTAGCCGTAAATCGTTGCAGATAGCGCAGATTGTGCAACGCCAAAAGTCGCAAGCCGAAAATTTCATCTGCGCGGACGAGATGTCGAATGTAAGCGCGAGTAAATTTATTTCGACAGGCGTAACAATCGCAGTGATTTTCCAGCGGCGAAAAATCTTCGGTGAATTCGGCATTTTTCATGACGAGCCGACCACGCGGGGCAGTTTCGGGCGAAACCATTGCCATACCGTTTCGGGCGACACGTGTCGGGAAAACGCAATCGAACATATCCACGCCGCGCAGGACGCCTTCAAGCAAGTGATCGGGAGTGCCGACGCCCATAAGGTAACGCGCTTTGTTTTCGGGCAAAAATTTCGTCGAAACTTCCAACATGCGATACATAACGTCTCTCGGTTCGCCGACGCTCAAGCCGCCGACGGCACAGCCCGCGCAATCAAGACCGCCGATAAATTTCGCGCTCTCTTCGCGTAAATCTTCGTACATGCCGCCTTGACAAATGCAAAAAATTCCCTGCTTGGGATTTGTCGCCGCGTCGAGACTTCGCAAAGCCCAACGGTGAGTTCGCTCCGTTGAAGTTTTGGCGTAATCGTAATCGGCGGGATAGGGAATGCATTCGTCGAACGCCATTGCAATATCGGAACCCAGCGCGGCTTGTGTGGCGATTGAAATTTCGGGCGACAAAAATTTTTCCGAGCCGTCAATGTGCGAACGAAAAGTCACGCCCTCTTCGGAAATTTTTCGCAGGTCGCCGAGACTGAAAACTTGAAAGCCGCCGCTGTCCGTTAAAATTCCGTGCGTCCAGTTCATGAATTTGTGAAGCCCGCCCGCCTTTCGGATGAGTTCCGCGCCCGGGCGCAAAAATAAATGGTACGTGTTAGCCAAAACGACGCCCGCGCCCAAATTTTGGACTTCGTGCGGCGAAAGAGTTTTTACCGTTGCTTGCGTGCCGACCGGCATAAACAGCGGCGTTAAAAATTTTCCGTGCGGCGTATGCAAAATGCCTGCGCGTGCGCCCGTTGCCGCGTCTTTGTGAATGAGTTCAAAATTTATTGCCGCCAATGAAGCCCAGCTCCTTAGAGTAAAATTTATTTCAGCAAAGCATCCCGCCTTATGATTTTCAGTCCGTTAAAAAAATTCGGTTAAGATTTTTCGTATGCCAAGCGCAAAATTTTTTCGTCAAGTTTCGGATAAAGTTTTTTGAGCTTGCGACGTTCGACAAGCCGAAAACCTTTGTAAGTGAATTGCGGCGCGGTGACGCATGAAACGAGCGTGTAACCGTCGGCGTCGAGATTTTCTGCCGCGAAGATTGAGCCGGCGGGAATTATCGCCATGTGCCGCGCAGATTTTTCAACGTCCGTGCCCAAAAGAATTTCATCAACTTTGCCGTCATGCAGGACGAAAATTTTCAGCCCGCAACCTTCGTGATACATCCAAAGTTCGTCGCAATCAAGTTGATGGAAATGCGAAAAGTCTTTACCCACCAGCAGAAAATAAATACTGCCCGCAATTGGTCGACGACTTTTTTTGACGGGTGACGTGTAAACTTCCGCGAAGTCGCCGCCTTCCTCGTGGCCTTGAAGCGAATAAATTTCTTTCAGCTCGCGAATTCGCTCGGAATTGTCAGCCGCCGATACGGGAATTGTCGCAAACAAAATCAGCGCGACGAAAATTTTTGCCGCAAAATTTTTCAGCGTGAATTTCATGATTCAGCAACCCTTCCCGTGATAAACATTGCGTCGCCGAAGGAAAAAAATCTGTAGCGTTCGTTGACCGCCTCGCGATAAGCCCGCAAAATAAATTCTCGTCCCGCGAACGCGCTGACCAACATCAACAGCGTGGATTTCGGCAGGTGAAAATTTGTTATCAGCGCGTCGACGATTTTGAATTTGTAACCGGGGTAAATGAAAATTTTCGTCGAGTTTGAGCCGACGGCTACGGTTTTTTCGTCGACGGCCGCCGCTTCCAAAGTTCGGATTGACGTTGTGCCGACAGCGATAATTTTTCCGCCGCGTTGACGAGTTTCGCGAATCAAGTCCGCCGTTTCTTGCGGCACGGAAAAAAATTCTTCGTGCATTTCGTGTTGCTCAATCGTTTCGACTTGCACGGGGCGGAAAGTTCCCAAACCGACGTGGAGCGTGACGAATCCGAGATTGACGCCGAAATTTTTTAGCTCGCGCATTTGCTCCGTCGTGAAGTGCAAGCCCGCAGTCGGGGCGGCGGCGGAACCTCGTTCGCGATTGTAAACGGTTTGATAACGTTCGCTGTCGGCAAGTTTTTCGTGAATGTACGGCGGCAGGGGAGTTTCGCCCAGTCTGTCTAAAATTTCTTCAAACACGCCGTTGAATTTGAATTTCACGACGCGCCCGCCGAAAT
>CAMUZL010000272.1 GCA_947165185.1 uncultured Selenomonadales bacterium | reverse complement strand
GACTTTGCAAACCGAGTTCAAGGAAATATCTTTTTGCCAAGTCGCTGACCGAAACGATACCGACCAAATCGCCGTTGGAGTCTGTGACGGGCACGGACTGCAATTCGCTTTTGCGCATGACTTCGCCGAGGTGCCGCAAAGTGTCATGTTGACGGACGACGGTTTTGCATTCCAGCGCGACATCTTTGACGCGAGGATATAAATCCGTCACGAGCAACGGCGGTTCGACTTTGAAATATTCCAGCGCGTATTTGGTTTCGTTGTTGATTTTGCCGCAACGAGCGGGCACGGCGTTTTCGCCCATTGCCTGCTTGAGATGCGCGTAGCCTATCGCCGAGCAAATCGAATCCGTGTCGGGATTGCGGTGCCCGATGACGTATATAGGTTTGTTGCCGCCTTTCATTAAAAAACCCCCTTCAACTTTTCAGAAAGTTACAACGCTCCACGAATTATAAACAAAAAGTTTTCGACTGTCCATATTTCCGCCCAAAGTCACGTGAATAAACAAGAGTAAGCGCAGGAAGTTTTTTTCTCGCCCAGAAATATCTTTAACGTTACGAAAGGAGATAATCTAATGTCAACATCAGTCGATACGATGAAAAATTTCTTCAACGTCCTCAAACTTTACGCCAACGACACGACAATCGACGGCGTTTCGGTTCTCGACCACGCGATAAGGACGACGACGCGATTCGCGGGCTTGCAAGACGCGGTGAATAATTTCGTCAGCGACATTGCTTCCGTCACGGCGACGGCGGGCGCGACTCAAAGTCTGTTGCAAAACTGCGGAATTGTTATCGGCGCGGATAACGACTACACCGTCGACACGGGCGCAGTCAGCGGTTATAACGCGGGTATGGGCGTCGTTAAAAATGCTCAAACAATCGTCCCCGAAGACAACGTAATTTTGTCGGAACTTTCGTTGCCTGCCGAAAGTTCGACGACAACTCACAGCTACACGGGCGCGGACGGAAAAACTTTTTCCTACACGGTCACTTATCCGAATAAATATTTTGAAGTTCTCGACGTGTCAACCGCGACCGAAGTTTACGACGGCAGCCTCGACTATTCCACAGCCCAAACGACAAATTTGCAAGCGGGCGTTACTTACACCAACGCAAGTAAAACTTACGGTTATCTCGGCGAAGAAATTGCGCCCGCGATTTTAAATATGCTCAGGGGTTTGGACAATTACTGGCTGGACGAAGCTTTTAAACTCGCCTATGATTCTTTCGGGCTTGACTTCGACGGCAAAAATATCAACGTCACGTTCGGCGTCAATGCCCCTTACGGCGCGGAGACGACTCCGACCGGCCGCATAGACGTGGAGACATTTTTTCCCGTCGACAGCATCGACCTGTGCATAAATTCCGTCAGACGCGCCACAATCGATTCCGCCGACATTAACGGCAAGGATTCGACAAGAGATTTAAAATACCTCGACCGCGTGATTGCTCACGAAATGATTCATGGCGCTATGTTTGCGGCGGGGCTGTTCAAAAATAGCATGCCGCTGTTTTTCATCGAAGGCGTCGCGGAACTCGTTCAAGGTCAGGACGATTACAATTCCAATCAAACGGAAAACGTTACGGAACTTGCGCAAGACAGCGAACGCTTGACGACGGCACTGAATTTTCAATCGGGCGCGGACGCTTATCCTGCGGGCTGTATGTTCCTGCGCTATCTGTGCCGGCAAAGTTTGCCCACGCAAATTTCAATCGGCACCGGTTCAACGCCCGAACTTTTCGGCTACATGGGCGGCGAAGAAATTTTGAGCGGCGAAACTTCGGGCAGTCAAATAAATTTCGGCGCGGATATTTTCGGGACAACGGCAAGCGCGGCGGGCGATGATTTGTTTGTCAACTCAACTGAGGGCACTTTAATTGTTCGTGACGCACGCGGAAAAATTTTAAACTTCGCGAACGAAAACGGAATTGTCACAGCACGCAGTTTCCTCGCAAACGCGGCGGGCACGATTGACGGAAATTCTTTCGGCGAATACGAATTCATTTGCGGCGCGGATAACGCGGACAACGAAATTTTTTCGGGCGACGGCGGCTCCAAACTTTGGGGCGGAGTTTACGGCAACGACAGCTTAATCGGCGGCAACGGCGTCGATGAATTTATCGCGGGCGTCGGTTGCGGTTCCGATAATATTTTCGGCGCAAATTCAAATGACGTGATAAATCTTGCGGCGACTTCGCTTGACCAAATCATCGGCTCAACCGTCGATTCAAACGGCGTGGCGTTGACTTTCGGCGACGGCTCAACTTTGACGGTTGCGGGCGAAGTCAATGCAGCGTTCAAACTTTCGGACGGCTCAACTTTTGTCGCGAATCAATCAACGGGGCAGTGGACGCAAACAAATTAATTGCTTAATCGCCAACAAAAAAACTCCCGCAGGAAAAATCTTGCGGGAATTTTTTTCTCAGACGAGCGGTTTACTCAAAATCAAAATCCCCGCTCAATCGAACGGGGAAAAATTTTTTCGTTCAAAATTTTTATTCGGCAGGGCAACGTGACGTTGCATCCAATTGGGGCAATCCGCAATGTTCTCGTTAACAAAAAATCCCGTCGAAAATTCGGCGGGAAAAATTTTTTCGTTCAAAATTTTTATTCGGCAGG
>CAMUZL010000271.1 GCA_947165185.1 uncultured Selenomonadales bacterium | reverse complement strand
AAATCGTCGACGAAGAACTTGCCAAACTCATGGGCGGCAAGGCGGCGAAGTTAAACATTTCGTCACACCCGCCGACGGTAATTTTAATGGTCGGTCTGCAGGGCTCCGGCAAGACGACATCGGCGGCGAAATTGGCATTACTGATGAAACGTCAGGGCAAACGTCCCGCGCTGGTTGCGGCAGATATTTACCGTCCCGCCGCGATAAAACAGTTGCAGGTTGTCGGCGAACAGGCTGAAGTGCCCGTATTCACCGAGGACATAAAAGACGCCGTCCAAATTGCAAAAGATTCGTTGACGTTCGCGAACAAACACGCCCGCGACGTTTTGATTATCGACACGGCAGGGCGACTGCAAATCGACGAAAAGTTGATGCAGGAACTCAAAGACATTAAAGCCGCCGTCAATCCGCACGAAATACTTTTGGTCGTCGACTCAATGATCGGTCAAGAGGCAGTCAACGTTGCGGAAACTTTCCACGGCGCGCTTGGCGTCGACGGAATTGTTTTGACGAAACTCGACGGCGACGCTCGCGGCGGCGCGGCACTGTCAATCAAAGCGGCCACGGGTTGCCCGATAAAATTTGTCGGCATGGGCGAAAAACTCGAAGCGTTGGAGATTTTCCACCCCGACAGAATGGCGTCACGAATTCTCGGCATGGGCGACGTTTTGTCGCTGATTGAAAAAGCGCAATCGGCAATCGACGCGAAGACTGCCGAAAAAATGGTCAAGAAAATCAAATCCGACGAATTCACCCTGCAAGATTTTCTTGAGCAACTTCAGCAAGTCAAAAAACTCGGCTCGCTCAACGATTTACTCGGCATGGTGCCCGGTCTCGGCGGCTTGCGCAAAAAATTGAGCGGCGTCGATTTAGACCTTGACGGCAAAGAAGTCAAGCACATGGAAGCGATTATTTTGTCGATGACGCCGAAAGAACGCGCCGACACGTCGATTATCGACGCCAAACGCCGCAAACGTATCGCGCTCGGTTCAGGCACGAAAGTTGCCGACGTGAATAAATTGCTCAAACAGTTTGACGAAATGCGGAAAATGATGCGCAAGCTCAAATCAACGCAAGTTCAAGCTCAACAGCAACAGGCCGCAAAAAAATCCAAAGCCAAAAAAGGAAAAGTTAAAAAAGGCAAGAATAATACCAAAGTCAAAATGCCGACGCTCCCGAACTTAAGCGGACTGTTGGGCTCTCTCGGCTCAAAGTTCCCGTTCGGAAAATAATCGGTGAAAATTCCAACCAAACCCGAAAGGTGGTGAGATCTTGGTAAAAATCAGACTCAATCGAATGGGTGCCAAAAGACAGCCGTTCTATCGCATAGTCGTTGCGGACAGCCGTTCGCCGCGTGACGGGCGTTTTATCGAAATCGTGGGCAATTACGATCCGACCAAAAACCCCGCCGTTGTCAACGTCGACGAAGAAAAAATCATCGGCTGGATTCAAAACGGTGCTCAGCCGACCGATACGGTTCGCTCGCTGCTCAGCAAAAAAGGTATCATGAAAAAAATCCACGAACAGCGCAAGGCGGCCAAAGCTGCGAAGTAAAAGACGAACAATTTAGTTGAGGAAAAAAATCATGCAAGAACTTGTAACTGTGCTGGCAAAAGCACTTGTCGAAAAACCCGAAGAGGTGCAGGTCGAAGCCGTCGAAGAAGAAGAACGCACGATTTTGAAACTGCACGTCGCGCAGGAAGATATGGGCAGGGTCATTGGCAAACAAGGGCGAATTGCCAAAGCGATTCGCACGATTGTCAAATCCGCCGCAACACGCGAAAAGAAAAAAGTTACAGTCGACATCGAGTAAAACAATCGGCGCGGTGAGCAGTCAAAGCTTGCCGCCTTTTTTTGTTGGGAGGTAAAAATTTTGGACAGCATCAAAATTACGGTGCCTTTGACCGTCAAGGCAAAATTAACCGAAAAACTTCGTGCGCGCCTTATCGACGAGGCAGTCAAAGTCGGCGAACAAATGGAACTTGAAATCAAGCAAATCAATTTGGACATGCAACGCGAATTGGATCGCTCGCCGGAACATGAAGGACAAATCAGAAACTTTTTCGGCAACGAATTGGCACCGCGTCAAGCTCGGCTTGAGGAAGCTCATCGACGCAAAGAAACTTTTGAAAAATTGGCGACGGGCGCGGAAATCATGCAAGGCACGATTGAGCGGCAAGTTGAGCTGAAAGTCGGCGACAACCTGCGCGAAGCCATGAACGTGGAAATTTTGGTGGAGGATGACAAAATCATTGCAATCCGCAGTTAAAGAAATTATCGTCGGGAAAATCGGCGCGGCTCGCGGACTTGACGGCACAGTCAAAATAATTCCGCTGACGGATTTTGAAAACCGTTTCGACGGGCTGAAAGAAATTTCCGTCGGCGGAAAAATTTTCGCCATTGAACAAGTCAAACACATCGGCGGGCAACTTTTCATGAAGTTCGCGGGCGTGGACAGTCGCGAAATTGCCAAATCTTTGACGAACAAATTTTTGACGGTGGACAGAGCCGACGCCGCGCCGCTTGCCGACGGAGAATTTTACACCTTCGACATTATCGGTTGCGAAGTTTTCGACGGCGACAAAAAAATCGGCACGGTTACCAACGTTTTGAAAACCGGCTCAAATGACGTG
>CAMUZL010000270.1 GCA_947165185.1 uncultured Selenomonadales bacterium | reverse complement strand
GTGCGTTTTTCGACGTAAATTCTCCGAACCATTGGCAAGCCTCCCCAAAAGTTTTGAGTGATTCTATCACAGCGCATGGATTTTAGCAAAAAAAGCCCCCGACGCGTTGTCGAGGGGTTTTTGTTTTTCGTTGGTCAAAAAAATATGTTATTCATCATCAAAGCGGTAATCAGGCTTGCAAGTCCGAACATAATTTCGTGTGTCATTTTTATCATCTCCAATTTTATTTTTCGGTCGTTATACGATACAAAAGCCATTTCGTTACAAGTTCGGCAGAAAAAATTTGACGTTCGTGATAAAATCTGCGCGGAGGTGTTTGAGATGAAAAAATTTTTCCTGTTGACGCTGTTGCTAATGACGATTTGCGCAACGACGTTCGCCGCAGAAATTCAGCCGCCGACAATTTCGGTAAGCGGCGAAGGTTTTGTCGAAGTCGCGCCCGACAGAGCTGTAATCACGGTCGGAGTGGTGACCCGTGACAAAAATTCTGTAAATGTTCAAGCCGCGAACGCAAAAGCCGCAAGTTCGGTTATCAACGCGATTGTCGCGCTGGGAATTGAACGCAAAAATATTTCGACGGGCAATTTTAATTTCTATCCGACACGAAGCGGCGACAGAAATTCGATTGACGGCTACGAGGCGACGAATTCCGTCACGGTTACCGTCGACGATTTAAAGCTTGTCGGCAAGATTATCGACGCGGCACTTTCGCACGGAGCCAATCAGGTAAACTCGTTGAATTTCGGTCTGCGCGACAAAAAAATTCACGAAGACGAAGCTTTAAGACTTGCGATTTCGGATGCGCGTCACAAGGCTGAAGTTGCGGCGTCCGCGTTGGGCAAAACGATTGTCGGCGTGCGCAACGTGTCGATTAATTCTTCATACGTGAACGCGCCGCGAAACGCCAAACTTGCCCGCTCAATGGCGGAAGACTCGATTAACGCCGAAACGCCGATTGAATCGGGCACCGTGCAATGTGCGGCGTCCGTGCACGTCGACTTTGAAATTCGTTGAGCGCAAAAAAATCCCTCGCCACGCGTTGACGGGGGAATTTTTTTACGATTGCGCATCGGAAATGTTTGCAAAAAAAATCTCCTGCCGACGCGACGGGAGCGGCTGATTCCTCAGCAAGAAATGTATGAGCAATGCCTCCCCGAACGGGGAAAACTTTTCGCCAAAAGAAAAACGCCCTGTTGCGGGCGCGGGACACGTCAAAACGAAAAAAATCCGAACAGCGTCGGATTACGAATCAAAAAAAATTCGTTAATCCCCTTCCCGTCACTCGCAGGTCAAACGGTGATTGTCAATCGAGCAGTTCTCCCGACTTCGGCTCATTGCTCCTCTGCGCCTTCCCGGAAAAAATTTCCAGTGACATAACTTATGCAGATTCGCTCCCCGCTACGGTGGCGTGACCGTTCCGGCTTTTGACCGGATTCTCTATTGAGTCTTGCGACACTCGATCCAATCGCTATGAAATTTTCAACGCGCACATAATCCTACAAATCGCCGCGTTTGTCAACGAAAATTTTTCGGCGAACGTTGACAGCGTTTTGAAGATTTGCTAGACTGCCAAAATCGAAGGCGTTCCTCTGCGTGCGGGCACGAACGTCGAAAAGATTGGAGGACTTAACTTGAATATCATCGAACTTTTGGAACGCGAACAACTTCGCGAAAACATTCCGCAATTCGCTCCCGGCGACACCGTGCGCGTCCATGCAAAAATCGTTGAAGGCAACCGCGAACGCATTCAGGTTTTTGAAGGCGTGGTTATCGGTCGTCAAGGCAGCGGCGTGCGCGAAATGTTCACCGTCCGCAGAATTTCCTACGGCGTCGGCGTCGAAAGAATTTTCCCCGTGCATTCTCCGCGTGTCGACAAAATCGAAGTCGTTCGCCGCGGTGCAGTCCGTCGCGCCAAACTTTATTACCTGCGCAAACTCACGGGCAAGGCGGCTCGCATCAAAGAAAAGAAGCAAAAATAATCAACGTCACGTTTCAACAAAAAAGTTCCCGTCAACACGGCGGGAATTTTTTTATGCGGATAACGTGCCCGATATTTTTTTCTCAACGAAAAAACTCGCCGAATTCTCGACGAGTTTGGATTTTCAACTGGTGCCTCAGAGCGGAATCGAACCACTGACACGGGGATTTTCAGTCCCCTGCTCTACCAACTGAGCTACCGAGGCGTTATCGATAATTTTTGAGCAGATAGTTAAGCGTCGTACGTTCAATCGGCGTATTGCTACCGACCACACCGTCGAAGCCCTGCGAATTTTTAAAACGCCACGCTGCGCTCCACTGTGCAGTTTCGCGCCGCACGTTGTAGAATTTGTAATCGACGTAAAGAACATCGCCGCCATAAACGGCCTTGATTGTGCAATAATATGCACCGTATTCACCGAAGCGGGAATTGTAATCTCCGCGTACACTTTCGGTCATCAGATAAGCGTCATAACCGCTGTCGTACGTCCCGACATACACGTCGCTTGCTTCAACCGATTTGTTTTGAGCGATTAAAATCACAATAAACATCACGACAACTGCGGCAAAAAACTTTTTCATGATGTTTTGCCTCGCTTCGATAAAAAAAATGGCGACCCGGATCGGACTTGAACCGACGACCTCCGCCGTGACAGGGC
>CAMUZL010000269.1 GCA_947165185.1 uncultured Selenomonadales bacterium | reverse complement strand
ATGACTTTGCGCAACGAAGAATTTTCTTTCCCGAAACTGATTGAGCAGATTAATACGATTTTCAGCGGGCAATGCAACGAAAGAAAACTTGAATACAACTGCCACATCAACGGCGAACTCGGCGAATATTACATCGGCGACAGCATGAAGTTGCGGCAAGTGCTGATTAACATTTTGGGCAACGCCGTCAAGTTCACGCCCGAAGGCGGCAAGGTTGATTTAATCGTCGAGAAAACCGCCGACTTCGACAAAAAATCCGCAATTCGTTTCACAATCACGGACACGGGCATCGGCATGAGCAAAGATTATCTGCCGAAAATTTTCGACACGTTCAGCCAGGAAGATTCTTCCGCCACGAACAAATACGGCAGCTCCGGTTTGGGAATGGCGATAACGAAAAGTATCGTCGACATGATGAACGGCAAAATCGAAGTCGACAGCGAAAAAGGCGTCGGCACAACTTTTACCGTCACCGTCACGCTGATGAATTCCGACAAAGAAACTTCCGCCGCAGACGACGTTGAAATTCGCCCGCAGGAATTGAACGTGCTTGTTATCGACGACGACCCCATTGCCTGCGACCACGCCAAACTTGTGCTGGAAAAATCGGGCATTGCCGCCGATACCGTCATGTCGGGCAAGGAAGCTCTCGAAATGGTCAAGCTCCGTCACGCCCGCCGCGAGCCGTACAATTTGATTATCGTCGATTGGCACATGCCCGAAATGGACGGCGTCGAAGTCACGCGCCGAATTCGCGAAATTATCGGCGACGAGTCTGCGATTATAATTTTGACGGCGTACAACTGGGACGACGTTGCGGACGAAGCTGTTGCCGCCGGCGTCGACAGTTTCATTGCAAAGCCGCTGTTTTCCGGCACGCTGATTGATGAGTTCAAAAAAGTTTTCAAGAAAAAAAATCTCGGCTCCCCCGAAAAAATCAAGAAAGCCGAATTGAAAGGTCGCAGAATTCTTTTGGCGGAGGATATGCCCGTCAACGCCGAAATTATGTTGATGGTTCTGCAGATGCGCGAAATGGAGGCGGAACTTGCCGAAAACGGACGAATCGCGTTGGAGATGTTCGAGAAGTCGCCCGAAAATTATTACGACGCAATTTTGATGGATATGCGAATGCCCGAAATGGACGGCCTTGAAGCGACGCAACGAATTCGCGCTTTGGATCGTCCCGACGCGAAAAAAATTCCGATTATCGCGCTGACCGCCAACGCCTTCGACGAAGATGTTCAACGCTCTTTGCAGGCGGGCTTGAACGCGCACCTGTCGAAACCCGTTGAGCCGGAAGTTTTATTCGAGACGCTTGAAAACATGATTACCGATTAAAATTTGTTTCATTGATTTTTTTCATTACGCATTACGAATTCCGCATTGAATTCACGACGCCCGCGAAAAGTGTCACGCCCGATTGATTATCGCGAATCACGAACAAAAACGGACGCTCGGCCTCGAAGTAAACAATTTTCGGCGGCTCGTCGAAATGTGGCATTGCACCTTCAAGCATGACGACTTCGGTTATCGCGGCGGCCTCTGTGCCCTGTTCGTCGACTTTGACTTTTGCGCGGTGTTTCGCGTTGCCGATTTTCAGCGGCGTGTCGTTGACGATGTTAAAAAATTCCGCGTTGTTTTCAAAAGCTTTTTTGACGCCGATTGACTTCAGATTTTCGACCAAGCTGTTTTCAATGTCGAGTTCAAATTTCGGCAGACGCACGACAACTTTTCCGTCGAAAGGATACGAACGTTGCAAGCCGTCCAAAAATTTTTCGCGATATTCGACGGGCTGATTGTTCCAAAGTTCGGCAACGTCCAAAGATTTTTCGTCACGCGGCAGAATCAAAAGCATCGCGGCGTTTTCGGAGTAAGGCAACTTAATTCCGCAAAAATTTTCGTCGGCGCGATAAGCAATTTCTTCGTCGAAAGTTTTGCCCATCATTTCGACCGTCGATTTTGAGCCGTCGCGGTTGGTGAAGTCGGCTTTTTCGGTGTAGCGCGCATTGAACGGCATTTGCCAGTCGCCTTTAAAATAAACGACGTTGAGCAAATCGGTCAGCGTGTCGGCGGTTGCGATTGACTTGTAATCGGGAATAAATCCGCGAGTTTTGTCGTTGACGAAGCTCGTAATTTTTTTCTTTTCGCCGTCAAGGTTGCCCGAAAAATCCGCCTCGCGCACTTCGGATTTATAAACGTCCGTCACCGTTTGGCGAAAATTTTTGTCGATACCGCGCCCGATAACTTTTTTGTCGATGAGCAACAGATTAGCCTCGGCAAAAGTTTTTCCGTAATTCGTCGCCGCGAAGTCCGAAAAATTTTTGTGCCCGTCGTTTAGAGCCTTGATGTTATCGGCAGAAAGTCCGTGCAAAATTTCCGTTTGAGTGTCGCCCGTCGCGCCGTTCGCCAAAATACTCAGCGCGGCATTAATTCCGTAAGGCGAATAAAAAATATTTTCGTCGCGATTGAGCGTCCCGAAATAATTCCAGCAAAATTCGTTGACGCTTGTCGACAAATTCCGCGCAGGTTCACTCGGGGCAACGGGTTCCGACGCGCAGGCGAAACTTGAAACGGTTGCCGCGCACATTAACGCCGCCAAAAATTTTTTCACGATAAACACCTCCAAAATTTTTCGTCAGCTTACAGAAAAATTCTTAGCGCGCCGTAAAAAAAAATCTCCCGCCGAATTCGACGAGAGATAAAATTTTATTTGCGTAGAAAATTTTTAGCCTTTGGATGCTTTAAGCTCCTGAAGTTTCG
>CAMUZL010000268.1 GCA_947165185.1 uncultured Selenomonadales bacterium | reverse complement strand
CGCCGCCGCTGAAAAATTCTTCGCCGTCATCAAGACCGCCAAAGCTCAGGCACAATCACGACTTAAGGAAATCGAGACCGGATTTACCGCGCCGCCCGACACGGACGAACTTGCCGAACTTAACGCGCTTGCTAATCTTCATTTGGAGACATTACGCAAAAATGTTGCCCGCGAAGTTCAAACTTTGGCACGCGCTCAAAAGGATTTTGCCAAACAGCAAGCCGAGGAGCAATCGAGACAAAAGGCAATCAAGGCGCGGTCGGAACGTCAAACCCGTATCGAAGAAAATATCAAGACGCTTATCGAACTTCGCGCCGAGTATCAAAAAAATCCTTCGCCCGAACTTGCGAAGAAAATGCGGGCGATAATTTTCAATTCCTGCGACGTGACTACCGACCGTTACACCGGCGAAGTCAAATCCGTCAAGACGACTACGGACAACGCCGACTTAATTTTTACTTTCGACCCGTACATTGACGGCGCAATCGGTTTTGACGAGTTTCAACAAGCAGACGTCATCTTGAAGAAAATGCCGTGGCATAAATCGGAAAATCGTATCGGTGAGGCTATCAAAGACCGCGACGCCGCACAACTTCGATATTACTTGAGCAAACATTATCGCGAATTCGGCACAGTTCAGAGGGTTGACGACGCTATCATCAGATTTTCCGACAAATATTCTTTCCACCCCGTCAAAGATTATTTCAACAGTTTGCCCAAGTGGGACGGAAAGCCAAGAGCTGAAACTTTGTTCATTGACTTTTTGGGCGTCAGAGATACTCCCTACGCCCGCGAAGTTACAATTAATTGGTTGAGAGCCGCAGTCGCCCGAATTTTTCACCCGGGTTGCGACTATCAAATCGCCCCCATAATTCACGGCAATCAAGGTATCGGCAAAGGCTATATCCCAAGGCGTTTGGGCGGCAAATGGTATGGCGCAATCGGCGAGAACGTCGACGACAGCCACGCAGTCGACAGCATTCAAAATCTTTGGATTGGCGAATTCAAAGAAATGAAAGGGATGCGCAAAGCCGACATAAACGCAATCAAGGCTTTTATCGACACGGCAGTCGATAACCGCCGACCGCCTTACGGACGCCGCTCAGAATTTTTCCCGCGTCATATTGTGTATATCATCACAGTCAACGACGACCATTTTTTATCGGACGTGACGGGAAATCGCCGCTTCCCCGTCCTTGAGTGTACACTTCCCACCGGACAATATATCAGAGGATTAACGGACGAATTCATTTCGCAAGTTTGGGCGGAAGTCTATCAGCAATACTGCGAACTTCGCGAAACTCATTCCGACCTCAGCGAAAAAGAATTCGTGAAAGTTTTGGAAGAGCATTTGGAACTTTCAGCCGAGACAAAAATTCAAGTCGAAAACGTTGCACAAAGATTCATGCGCGACGACGGTATGACAGGCGAAATTGAGGCATTCCTTAATATGAAAATCCCGCCTGCCGTCATCTGGAAGTTGCTCGGAAAAGAAGCACGGCACAATTTCTTCTGCGCCGACGGACAAATTACCGTTGACCAAGCCGAACTTAATTTTGCGCGTAGAGCACGCGGCGGACGTGAAAAGGATATTCAAAGAGACATTGACGAAATCGACCGTATTCTTAACAGCGGAAAGGGCGTACTCAGAAAAACCATTCAGTTCAAAGGCGAGCCGCCGAAAGAAAAATTTACACTTTTCGGCGTCGAATATCGCGAGCACATCTGCGCGGCAGAGATTTTCAACGAGTGCTTTGGCAACGACAAGCGCAAGTCAATGACCCGCGTTCATGAAATTCTTTCCACTCTTACCGATTGGGCTATTGGCAAGGGCACGCCACACGATCCCGTTTACGGCAATCAACGGAAAGTTTTATACCGCAACGAAATTCCGGTAGAGCCCTCGACCAACGACGAACCGACAGCCCCGCCCATGCCCACGCACGACGATAACGGCAACCACGGCGACGGCGGCGAGCCCCGCGAACTCAAACCCGCAACCGAAACCAAACCGCAATCGAATAATTTCAACAAAGAACGTCAGCAAGATTCAAACAACGAAGATGATTTTTGGAACGGAGACCTTGAACTCGACGACCCGCCATTTTGATTGAAATTTATTTCGATTGACGATTAACCTATTTATAAATTTTTGACCGTGATACAGGCGTCATTCCGAGACGCCGAATTATATCAGCTAGTTTGTAGCCTTAATTTTGTGTTGCCATTTTTAGACCAAACAGAAGTGAACGCTTTTGCGAAAGAAATTGTGTCACTGAATTTGTGCACGCGTTTTGTGCACGTGCTCATTGCGCGTGCACAATTTTTTTTCGCGTCCTAATGCGGGTTTCTTTGATTTTGTGCATTTTGTGCACGCGCATTTCCTATGTTATGAATATAGTATCACCATATAAATGAGATAGCTTTAAATCGTTTATGATAGCAATAAGCTATTTTGTAGTCTCATCTTTTTTTTTGAAATCAATTTCAGCTCATATAGAATTGACATGCACAACATGCACAAATTCAAAAAAGGCTAGTTGTGACGCCACCTTTTTTTGTGCACGCGTTTTGTGCACGTGCACAAATTCAGTGACACAATTTCTTTCGCAAAAGCTTTTGCCTAACGAAGAGCACCACAAACGAGATTCACACGGTCAATCCGTCGCACGACTACAAAACTTGTCAGACCGCCGACATTTCAAAATCAACGCTTGTGTCGGCAACAAAATTCGTGCATGAAAATTGCCCGCATGATATAATTTCAACAAAA
>CAMUZL010000267.1 GCA_947165185.1 uncultured Selenomonadales bacterium | reverse complement strand
AGCCCCGTCACGACCAAAAGTTTGTAATGAAAATTTCCGACGGGCAATTTTTCCAGCCGCTCAAGTATCAAAGTCAACAACTCCTTAACTGCAATGCGTAATGCGGAATTCGTAATGCGTAATGAAACGCGGCTTGAATTTTATTTCACGTGCGAAAAATTTGCAAGGCGTTCGGCAATGTATACGCAAATTTCATTGAAACTTAACGTCGACAAAATTCCCCGCGTCAAGTAAAATATTCGCGTAAGGAATTTCCACTCGACTTGCCAAGGAGGCGATAAAAATGGATTTGGCGGTTATCGGTACCCTCAGCTCCTACGTCAAGCGAAAAAATTTGCAGTTCGCCGCGAAACACAAAATCAAAACCGGTCAGACGCTCACCAACGCGAACGGTAATTTTCTTTCGCTCAATCAAACGTCCGTTTTCAAACAGATGACGGAGTCCGCAAAAAAATCTTCCGACGCGGCGAAGCAGCAGAAAGTTCGCCGAATCAAACAAAAACTTTTGGCGGGACAAAAACTTTCCGAAGCCGAAATGGGTTTTCTGCGCGAAGCCGACCCGAAAACTTACAAGAAGGCCAAACACGCCGAGGACGCCCGCGAAGAACTCAAATCCGAATTGCAAAAGGCGAAGTCCAAACAGGAAGCTCGCGAGGCCGTCACCCGCGCAATGATCAAGGCGTCTACAGAGGCAATGGCTGAAATTACGGCTTTGGGAGCGGGCGGCGGTGGTGCGGCAAATGCTTCATCAGGTAGCGCGGAAAATTTTTCGGGCGACGTTTCAAGCGAAATTTCAAGCAACGTTTCAAACGACGTTCAAAGCGCAATAAACGTTGCGGGCGACGTGAAAGTTTCGGACAACGCAAACTCAACCGAAAATCAAAATCTTTCGGAAGTCAATCAATCGATTCAGGCGACGGGCGAAGATGCGACCGAAAAAGTCAGCGAAATTACCCGCGAAGCTCTCGACAACACGCAAGAAAATTCCGGTGACAACTTCGGCAACAAAAAAACTTCGGACGCCGACAACTTGACGCCCGAAGACATTATGGAAAAATATTTAATGACGATTCGCGCTCTCGAAGACGAATGGGTACGTTTTACGAAATCGAAAGAATTCAAAGATTTGCCCGAAACTCTTTTGGACGCGGCAGAAAGAATTCGCAAGCAAATTTCCGCTCCGAACAAAAAATTTCTGGACGCGGCATCGGCTTATCGCAAGTCAATGAGTTTCGCCGTGTGAAATTTCTTCACGCAACAAAAAATCCCTCGACGTTTTGTCGGGGGATAATTTTTTTACCGCGATAAAGTTTCAGTAGAGACCGCTCGGATTTTCGGCGAGACTGATGTAAATGTTTTTCTTCTGCGTGTAAGCGTTGAGAATCAGCTTGTGAGTTTCGCGCCCGATGCCCGATTTTTTGTAGCCACCGAACGGAGCACCCGCAGGCAATTCGTTGTAGGTGTTAATCCACATGCGACCCGTTTCGATTGCGCGAGCGACTCTGAGCGCACGATTTATGTCTTTCGTCCAAACCGCGCCGCCCAAACCGTATTCGCTGTCGTTCGCCATCTTGACGACTTCGTCTTCGTCGTGGAATTTGACGACGACCGCCACGGGGCCGAAAATTTCTTCG
Organism: uncultured Selenomonadales bacterium; assembly: GCA_947165185.1. GTDB lineage: Bacteria > Bacillota > Negativicutes > Selenomonadales > Selenomonadaceae > Quinella. Next base: position 1,148 of record CAMUZL010000267.1, on the reverse strand, counting down.
CAGGCAACGCGCATTGAATTATTCACGTCCGCAAGAATCGTCGGCTGCATGAACGCACCTTTTTCGCCGCCTGCAACTTGAGCACGTTGACCGCCCGTAATGACTTTCGCGCCTTCGGACTTGCCGATTTCGACGTAGTTCAAAATTTTTTCAAGCTGGCGATTGTCAATCTGCGAACCCATTTGCGTTTCGGCTTCCCACGGCAAACCGACTTTGACGGATTCAAATTTCGCCTTAATCGCGTCAAGGAATTTGTCGTAAATCGTATCTTGCACGAAAATTCTGGAGCCGGCGCAACAAACTTGCCCTTGATTGAAAAGAATTCCGAGACACGCGCCCTCAATCGCTTTGTCGAAGTTGCAATCGTCAAAATAAATATTCGCTGATTTTCCGCCGAGTTCCAACGTCGCGGGAATTAATTTTTTCGCCGCCGCGTCAGCAACCGAGTAACCGACTTCAGTTGAGCCGGTGAACGCGAGTTTGCGAATATCGGGGTGGTCAAGGACGAATTGCCCTGTTTTTGAGCCTGAACCTGTGACGATATTCAAAACGCCCGCAGGAAGTTCGTTTTCGATGAGCTTGACGAATTCCAAAACGCTCAAAGATGTCGTGCTTGACGGTTTGAAGACGATACAGTTGCCCGCGCCGAGAGCCGGAGCCAATTTCCACGCCGCCATAAGAAATGGGAAATTCCACGGCACGATTTGCCCTACGACGCCGATTGGTTCGTTCAAAATGATACTCAACGCGTTGTCGGTTATCATGTTCGCCGAGCCTTCCTCAGCGCGAATAATTCCCGCGAAATAACGGAAGTGGTCGGAACTCATGGGCACGTCGATGTTTGAAGTTTCGCGAATCGGCTTGCCGTTGTCGAGCGTCTCAATCATTGCGAGATGATCTTTGTTCGCGTCGATTATGTCGGCAATTTTCAGGAGAATCGCGGCACGTTCGGCGGGCGAAGTTTTTTTCCACGCGGGGAACGCTGCCCATGCGGCTTTGACTGCGTCGTCAACGTCGGCTTTGCTTGCGGCGGCGCACTTGCACATAAATTCGCCGTTCGCGGGATTGTACACGTCGAAAGTCTTGCCGTCCTCTGCGTCGCGCCATTTTCCGCCGATGTAAAGTTGGTAGCTGTCCTGCCAAATTTT
>CAMUZL010000266.1 GCA_947165185.1 uncultured Selenomonadales bacterium | reverse complement strand
ATTTTTGAGCACGGATTTTGGGACGCGCTTGTCCTGTCGGTTGAGCTTGCGTTAATCAGCACGATAATTTGTCTGTTGCTGGCTTATCCGCTGTGTTTGATTTTGACGGAACGCCAACGCGACAACACGACGATAATTTCGTTGCTGTTCATTTTGCCGCTGTGGATGAATTCGCTACTGTCAACGATGGCTTGGCAAACGATTCTTGAAGGCAGCGGCATCATCAATCAAATTTTGAAACTCGTCAACCTGCCGACGTTGCAGATGATAAACACGCCCGGCGCAATCATTTTGGGCATGGTCTACAATTTTTTGCCGTACATGGTTTTGCCGCTGTTTATCTCGCTGTCGAAGATTGACAAAAGCATTTTGGAAGCCGCGCAGGATTTGGGCGCGAACTCGTGGCAGAAATTTTCCCGCGTAATTTTGCCGTTGACGTTGCCCGGAGCCGTCAGCGGAATCACGATGGTTTTCATTCCCGCGTTGACGACGTTCGTTATCAGCGCGTTACTCGGCGGCGGAAAACTTTTGCTTATCGGCAACATAATCGAACAGGAATTTACTTTCCAATACGATTGGCATTTGGGTTGCGCGTTGTCGGTTATCCTGATGATTTTTATCGTGCTGAACATGCTTTTGACAATGGCGTTCGACCCGCTCAAGGAAGAAGGTGACGCCGCATGAATTACGTCAAGAAAATTTATCTCGCGGTGATTTTCCTGTTTCTGTACGCGCCGATTGGAGTTTTAATCGCGCAGTCGTTCAACGCCAGTCGTTATCGCGGGCACTGGACGGGCGTAACGCTCGATTGGTATACGAAACTTTTCAACGACGACAAAATCGTCAACGCGCTGACGAACACGCTGACAATCGGAATTTTATCGGCGGGCATTGCGACAATTTTGGGGCTGATAACGTGCGTGGCAATGAAAGAACTTTCGCGCAAGTGGCGGGCAACTTTTTTGAGCGTGACGAACATTCCGATACTGAACGCGGACATTGTCACGGGAATTTCGTTAATGTTGTTGTTCATGGGCTTGGGCTTGCGGCTCGGTTACGCGTCGATTTTGTTGGCGCATATCGTTTTCAACGTGCCTTACGTGATTTTGTGCGTCATGCCGCAGTTAATGGCTCTCGACAAAAGTTTTTACGAAGCGGCACTGGATTTGGGCGCGTCCCCGTTCAAAGCGTTTAAAGATGTCGTCTTGCCGGAATTGCGTCCGAGTATTTTCGCGGGATTTTTGTTGGCGTTTACGATGTCGGCAGACGATTTCATAATCACGCACTTCACCAAAGGCGCGGGTGTCGACACGCTCACCACGGCGATTTACGCGGAACTGAAAATCGGCATTCATCCCGAAATGTACGCGCTCTCGACGCTGGTATTTTTCTTCGTGTTGATTTTCGTCATGCTGTTTGCGATAAACCGTCGCAAGCTCAAACATGCTGACGACGTGTTTTGATTCGCGGCGATTCGGCTGAGGTTGCGACAATGTTGCGGCGCGTAACTGTTTGGTTACTTTTTAAAAGTAACCGCAAGCTCAAACACGCCGACGACGTTTTTTGATTTGCGGCTGTCGAAAATTTGCAACGCGTCAACTGTTCCGTCGCTTTTAAAGCGACAAAAAAATTCCCGCCGATTGTGACGGGAAATTTTTTTTTGACAAGTCGGAAGGTGCGCACCGTGCGTTTAAAGTTGATCTTTAATCCAACGAATCATTTCATTGCGGCTTTGTTCATCGGCGTCGGCGAGCCACGGCGGCAAACGTTTGCGGATCCACGCTTCCAATTTTTCACGATGAAGACCTTCGACCCAATGTGAGCAAAGATGATATTCCTCGCCATAGATTTTCAAAGGCGCAATCCAAAACTTTTGTGGATTATCAAACTCTTTGCGATCTTTGGTTATTAGCAACGGGAAGGACAAGGCAAATTCGGTGTTTACATGCTGTCCATATTGAACGCGATATTTATTGACCTGTGTATTTCCTGACGCCTTTTGAAATTCAGCGATTTCCCACGCGGGAGCCACGCCTTTTTCGAGCAGTTCACGCAAACCTATACCGGCCAACTTTCCGATTTTTTTCGCGTCAAATTTTTTCAAAAGCTCTTCCGTCAACTCAAGATATACGGCGAAAATTTCGTTGTCGAGGTCGCCATTCGGTTTTGTGGCGTCATTGTCGACGCTTGAATTTCCTTCGGCGTAATCAAGCATAAACCGTTCGATAACGACATCTTGCGCTTCGTGTTTGTTCACGAGTGCCGAAACAAATTTTTGAAACGTCTCGTCGCTGATTGAAATTTTTAACTCCATGCAATTACCTCCTTTGTAAATTTGATTCTTCGGGGGCAAATGAAATCCTGCGCGGCGAGTTGAGAAAGGAGTTTTGAAAAATTTTCGCCGGCGTTTAGCGTCGGAATTGTCAATCCGAAATTCATTTCATCACCTCACGAATATTTTATCACATCGCGCAAAAAAAATCGCCCCGAAGGACGGTTTGAAATTTCAAATGAAAACCTTGCGACGTGCCGTCGAATTTATTTGGTGCGGAAAAAGAGCTTGATTTCAGCGACGATTTGCTTATGCGAAAGCTGTTCATCGTAGCGAAAATATCTGTTCGCAATGTTGCTGTCACCGCCATGCCATCCGCGTGAAATGTCCGCATCAATGTCCAAATTGTCCTTCAGCCAGTCTTCAACTTGACTTGCATTCCGTATGCCGATAAGGTTGAACAATTCTTCAGTTTCGGCTTGTGTACCGCCCGCAATTTGTTCGAGTTGTTCGTCGGT
>CAMUZL010000265.1 GCA_947165185.1 uncultured Selenomonadales bacterium | reverse complement strand
CCCGCGTGATCCGTGCCGGGCATCCAAAGCGTATTGTCGCCCTTCATGCGGTGCCAACGAATCAAAATATCTTGCAACGTTTCATCAAGCGCGTGCCCCATGTGGAGCTGTCCCGTGACGTTCGGCGGCGGTATCACAATGCAATAAGGTTTGCCATCGCGGTCTGCGGTCGTGTGGAAATTTTTGTCGCGTTCCCAGGTCTCGTATATTTCCCGCTCAAATTTTTGCGGCTCGTAAGTCTTCGATATGTTGTCCAACGTTTTTTAAACCTCCGATTTAGTGAATTCAATCGCAATTCTATACGGCGGGCAGGCTAAAGTCAATTAGGAGTTAGGAATTGGGAATTGTTTTGTTGCCACGCAAAAAAAAAACCGACAAGGCGAATTGCCCTGCCGGTTGAAACGTCGGTTGAAAATTTTTTAAAGCTGGAATGCCGTAAGAGAGTTTTGGAGATCTTGCGCGAGACGAGCAAGTTCGTCGGCTGCGGAAGAAATTTCTTCGGCGGACGCGGATTGTTGCTCTGCCGCTGCGGAAACGCTTTCCATCTCTTTGGAGACGCTGAGACCTTTTTCCAAAGTCTTGTCGTTGCAATCGCGAATCTTGAAAGTTGCACTTTCGACGGCTTTGAGTTCGCTGACCATGTTTTTCGCCTCGGACTCGACTTTGCTGGACGCGTCTTTGATACTGTCGAACGTGGAGCGCAGTCTTTCGACGGATTGAGTACCCGCACGAACAGCCGCGTTGCCTTTCTGCATGGAGTCGACGGCACTTGTGGTTTCGTTTTGAATTTCGCCGATAAGCAAAGCGATCTTTTGAGCCGCTTCTTGCGATTCTTCGGCGAGCTTGCGGACTTCTTCGGAAACGACGGCGAATCCGCGACCGTGTTCACCGGCACGCGCTGCCTCGATTGCCGCGTTCAACGCAAGCAAGTTTGTCTGTTCGGCGATACCGCTGATGGCCTCGACGATTTGACCGATTTCCTGTGAACGTTTGCCGAGCTTGTCGACAGTCAAAGCGGAGTCGTTGACGATTCTTTCAACGCTGATAATCTGATTGACTGAAGCTTCGACGGCTTCGGTACCGGCGTTGGCTTCGTCCATTGCTTTACCGACCATTGAAGCAACCAAGTCGGAAGTTTTGGTAAGAGTTTCGATTGAATGCGTCGCAACGTTGATTGCATCCATTGCGTCGTTGATGAGACCTTGTTGTTCGACAACCGCGCCTGCGGAACTGGTGACGGATTGAGCAACCTGTTCGGACGCCTGTGAACTTTGATGAGCACTTGCGGTGAGCTCTTCGGACGAGGCGGCGAATTGGTTGGCGGCGTCGCTGGTCTTTTGAATAACTTTGCTGATGGTCTGGCGCATGTCACGCAGGGCATTTGCCATTTCGCCGAATTCGTCAGCGCGATCAACGTCAAGCAGACTGGTAAGACGGAAGTCACCGCTCTTGAGCAAGTGCAAAGCTTTAACCATATTTTCAAGCGGACTGGTGACGGCTTTGGTAATTGTAAAGCTGAAGAAAATCAACACGACGAACGTGGCACCGAGCGTGATGAAAATATTGCGGACGGCTCCGGCAATTCCTTCGTTACTGCGTTCGATCGTGTCTTCCGAATCTTGATAAGCTTTTTGTTGGATTTGCAAAATCGCATCACCGGTTGAAACGGCGAAAGGCATAACATCGCTCTGATAGAATTCCAAAGCCGCGTTTCTATGATTGGCGATTGTTTGAGTGTCGGCACCGACAGGCGAACGCATGGTGAACATTTTGTCGCCACCGGCTTTGAATTTAGCCCATTCGCGTTTTGCCGCGTCAACTTGTGCGCGAGCCTGTGCGTCGTCTTTGATGATTTCTTCGTAGAGAGCCAAAGACTCGTCAAGTTCTTTGACCGCGTCTTTGTATTTGGTCTCACGTGATTGGAACATTGCCTGATCAATCGTCAACGGTGCCAAAATGGCTTGAACCTGTGCATAACGAACCGCGTGACGGCAACGTCCGATTTCAAAGATGCCTTTTAAGTAGGTTTGGCTGATGACGTTAAGGTCGGCTTGCGCCTGCATGACGGCGTTGTAGCCGACGGCACCGACGATAATCATTCCGAAGAATGCGATGATGTTGAGAAACAACAATTTGTACGCAACTCGCATGTTGTTCATCCAACTCATAAAATTTTTCCCCCTTTTCGCGGCGGCATTGAAACTTTTTGCGGCTTGAGATTTTGCGGCAAGAACTCTTCGTCTCGCCAACCGCCAATCTCAACGTTTGAACTTCCCGAAAAATTTCGGGTTCCCGTGTGTCGGGCATGACTTCCCGTCGTTCGTGCGGTAGTTTAAACCTTGCAGAAAAATCTGAGCGACCGCCTCCTCCGCAAGCTTCCTCTTTCGTGTTTAAGTTTTGGTGTGCAACAGGATTTTAGTTTACTGAAAAAGGAAAGTCAACATTAATCAATCGCCGCTATGATAGCATAACAATCGCCGTTACGTCCATAATCCGAAAAAATTTTTTGAATTACCGTCTGCGACTTCACGACACGCGGCGAAAGTTTTTTACAGAAAATTTTTTAACGGCCTCGAATTTTGAAGTCGTCAGTTACGGGCGAATTCAATCAAGCGAGGAGTCGCAAAAGTCTGCAAATGCAACCGTCAACGATTTTACCACAGCCAAAATAAAAATTGCATTGCCTTGCGCGAAATGCTAAAATGCCTCAAGCGTTGAAAGTTCGGACAAAAATTCACTATAAAGGAGGAGACTTTATTTGAGGATCGACCGAAGCGAAAACAAATTAAAAATTATTCCGCTGGGCGGTCTGGGCGAAATCGGCAAAAA
>CAMUZL010000264.1 GCA_947165185.1 uncultured Selenomonadales bacterium | reverse complement strand
GAAAAATTTCTTGCGGCGAAAAAGTTTTCAAGTACGGCGAAATTATCGGCGAGGCTGCGGCTGACATTGCGGCGGGCGGTTGGGTGTCGCATGAAAATATTTTCAGCGTGCCGCGTGATTATCAAAGCGAATATTTGACGGGCGACGTTGCCGAAAAAATTTCCGCGCAGAAAATTTCTTCGACCGGCTTGAAATTTTTCGGCTACAAACGCAGTGACGGACGTGCAGGAATTCGCAACCACGTTTTGATTTTGCCTACGTGCGCTTGCGGTTCGGAAACCTGCCGAATTGTCGCCAGTCAAGTTCGCGGCGCGGTCAACATAATTTTTAATACGGGCTGTTCGGACGTGCAGGCGAATACCGATATGTCGCAAAAAATTTTGACGGGCTTCGCGTGCAATCCGAACGTCTTCGGCGTCGTGATTATCGGACTCGGTTGCGAAACCGTTCCGCATAATAAATTGCGCGAAAAAATTCAATCAATGACGAACAAGCCCGTTGTGTCGTTCGGAATTCAAGACGAAGGCGGCACACTCAAGACGATTGAAAAAGCCGTGCGTGCGGCGCGTGAACTTGCGGCAGAGGCGGGACTTCAGCAGAAAAAACTTTGCGACGCATCAGAAATTTTGCTCGGCATCGAATGCGGCGGCTCGGACGCGACTTCAGGACTTGCGTCGAATCCCGCTGTCGGAAATTTGAGCGACAAACTCGTTGACTTCGGCGCGTCGACTTTGATGAGCGAATCAATCGAGTGGATCGGCGGCGAACACGTTTTGGCGAAACGTGCGGCAACTTCCGAACTGCACAACCAAATTATAAAAATCTGCGCGGACTACGAAACTCACCTTAAAGCGGCGGGGCAAGATTGTCGTGCGGGGCAACCGACGCCGGGCAACAAATTCGGCGGGCTGTCGACGATTGACGAAAAAAGTTTGGGCTGTATCCGAAAAGGCGGCACGCGTCCCATTGTCGAAGTTCTTGAGCAGGCACAACGTCCCGCAAAAATCGGCGCGCTCGTCATGGACACGGCGGGTTATGATATTTCGTCCGTCACGTCGATGGTTGCGGCGGGTTGCAACGCGATAATTTTTACGACGGGCAGAGGCACGCCGACGGGCAACGCGATTGTTCCCGTGCTCAAAGTTACCGCCAACGCCCAAACTTTTTCGCGCATGGAAGATAATCTCGACGTGAACTTGAGCGGAATTCTTGACGGCTCGTTGACGATTGACGGCGCGGGCAATTTGTTGCTGGAAAAAATTTCCGACGTGCTGAACGGGCGGCTCACCAAGGCGGAAGCTTACGGCTTTTCGGACATCGCGGTTGATCACGTCTGCAGATTCGTTTGACGTTATAGCTTTTAGCTTTTAGGAAAACATTGCCACTCGGCTGAAAGCTGATTTACTGGAGAGAAAATTTTTTATGAACGTGACTTTTGATTTCGGCAGAAAAAATTTCGTGGTGGTCGGCGCGTCTTCGGGCATCGGGCGGCAAGTTGCGCTGGAACTTTCGGCAAGCGGCGCGAACGTTTTGGCTGTCGGCAGAAATTTGGAGCGGCTGGACGCCCTGCGAAAAAGTTCGCCCATCAGTCTGATAAAACACCCGCCGAGAATTTTTGTCGAACAACTTGACGTGACGATGGCGACGGCGGACGAATGGGCTTCCGTGATGGAAAATTTCACGCGCTGTGTCGGCAAAATCAACGGCGGAGTTTACACGGCAGGCATTTGGGGCTTGACGCCGCTCAACGCCTTTGACACGGAACTTGCGCGGAAAATTTTCGAGACAAGTTTTTGGGGCGCAGTTAATTTTATTCAAGCAACATCCCGTAAAAGATTCGCGGACGAAAATTCCTCGTTCGTGGTGATGAGTTCGGTTGCGGGCGATTACGCGGGCAAAAGTCTGTTCGCTTATTCGGCGGCAAAAGCGGCGATTCAATCGGCGGTAAAATCTTTCGCGGCGGAGCTGGCACGCAGTAAGCACCGAATCAATTCAATCGCGCCGGCACTCGTGCAAACCGAAATGTTGCAACGTGAAAATATCAGCGACGAAATAATTTCGCGGCAACTGCTCGGCTTAAGTTCGCCTTTCGACGTGGCGGGCATGATTTTATTTTTGCTGAGCGGACGCGCCGCCCGAATCACGGGACAAAATTTTTTCGTCGACGGCGGTTATGTCGTCGGCTCGTTCGCGTAAATTTTGCCGATGAAAAAACCTTATCTTGCGTCAATCGAATACAACAGATAACTACAAAAATAAAAAAGCCCCCGATTTTGTCGAGGGTTAATTTTTTTACGTCGAAGTTTTTTCTGTGTCCGTAAGCAGTTTGATTAAATCATTGACTGCTACAGATAAACAAGGCGGCGTTTCCTTAAGTTCAAAATTGCGATAAACACGTCCCGAAGTCGTCAACGTTGACACGACAACTTTCCCGTTTTCGACGACAATGTAATTGTCATTTTGGTCGATAGCAACCAGTTTATTAACTTGCCACATGTCAATTCCACCACTCGATATGACTGCCGATCCCGCCGTCGCGAACGTCGACATGAATGAACCATGCGCCGCCACCGTCCAAAGGCGGATAAAAACCGGTGCCGTCGAAGTTAATTTTTTCAACGAGTTCACGCGCACGCTCAAAGCCGATTTCGGGAATTGTGATGTCAGCCGCTGTCCCGAACACGTGTTGAGAATTCGGAACGCCGCCGACTTGAGCGTTGTGTGACGGACAACGATAACCGCAGTTGACGTGAATCGGTTTGCCCGCCTTTTCGCGGAGCTGTTCCAAAAGTTCAATTAAGCGCGGGTCAACGGAACCTTGTCCGCAGCAG
>CAMUZL010000263.1 GCA_947165185.1 uncultured Selenomonadales bacterium | reverse complement strand
TCGCGACTTCTCCGCAGAAAAACGAAATCCAAACGCCGTTCAAGCCGACGGAATAGCCCAGCACGTAGGCGAAAAGTACCACGAAGCCGAAACCTTCCAGCGCGCAAAGTAATGACGAGAAAAATTTTTTCCGCAAAACTCTGGAGAAACTTACGTACATTTCGCCGATAAAATAAAGCGGCAAGCTGATAATATACAATCGCAACGCCGTGACGGCTTCCGGAACCGCTTCGGGATCTTCCGGCAAGTACACGTTGATAATTTGTTCGGCGAAAACGAAAACGACGACGCTGATTGAAACCGTCAGCATCAAGCCGTATTTCAATGCGAGTTTGTACAAAATTTTCATGGACGTTTTATCTTCTTCGCCGCTGTAGACCGCGCCCAAAGTCAAAATCGTTGAGGCCGTTCCGAGCACCACCGACAGATACAAATTGTCCAAATTGGTCTTGACGGAAAAAGCCGTCAGGGCAACTTGCGAAAAACTTGCCACCAGCAAATAGTTTATCGCAAAAATTCTTCCGAAAACGCTCAGCCGACTTATGACGTTTGCAAATCCCAAAGAAACAATTTCGCTCAGCGGCTTCAAGCTGAAATTTTTTCGCGTGAAAAAAAGTATCGGGTCATGCCGATAATGCAACGCCAAAATAATGAACGATACATAACAGCCGCAGGAGGTCGCCAACGCAATTCCGAACAAGCCGCCGTCAAAAACGGTGACACTAAAAAAATCTCCGATTACGTTGACGACGAGGCTTGAAACCGTTGCGATTAAAACTCTTTTTTTCGCGCCTTCCAAATAAAGCATGGTCATCAAATTCATACCTGCCGCAATCGGGAAAAACGCGGGTGCGAGACCGTAAAGGTAAGACATTAAGGCGGGTTTTAAATTTTCGTGCGAGCCGCGTGCGCCCATCATTTCGCAAAGACCGTCCGCGAAAAAAATTGCAGTCAACGTGAAAGCCAACGCCAAAAAAATTACCGCGACGGCGTTTGACGTGAAAACTTCTTTGGCTCTTTGAATATCGCCTTTGCCGAGCAATTTTCCGCAATATGTCGACGCACCGATTGCAAGTGTCGTTGTGATCGCCGACAATAACATATACACCGGATTTATGAGACCGAAAGCCGCAATGTCTTGCGCGCCCAAAAATTTTCCGATAAAAATTCCGTTTGCCACAGCCGAGAACAGGAGACAGCACGCAGTTATGATTTGACTTACCGCCAAGCTGAAAAACAGCCGCTTGACCATGTTCACTTCCGCATTTAGATTTTGACTGACTTCAGACATATTTTGCTCCCTTATAATTTTGCGTATCTTGTCGAAAAAATTTCGTTGGGATTATAAATCAAGGCGAAACATGTTGCAAGATTTCTGAATAACGGCGGCAGATGAATTCATCAGACAAAGTAAAAAATCCCCTGCGGAGTTGCGGGGGATTTTTTTTTCGAGAAATTTTTTCGCGGAAAGTTTAATCGCGCTTCCAATTTTTGCCCCATTTGGCGACCAGAATACTTTTAACTTCCCATTCGTCAACCCACGGAGCGACAAAGCCGACGCGCTTCAGTTCCGCCACAACCAATTCATCCAGTTGGTCGGGATTTTTCCACATACACTCAATCAGCGTTCCTTCGTGCGGCGTGAGAGCCATCACTTTGGGGACGCTCCAACACTTAACGGGGTAAGCCACACATTCGCCCCAGGGAAGGGTGATGTGTAACCCCTCGTCCCAGATTCTGGCCAGTTCGCAATCCATCATCTGGTCAAAGTCCAAGACAATATCCACAGCGTATTCCATAATATCAGTGGACGCCATCCAAGTAGCCCAGAGCACTTTTTCTTCTTTCGTCAATCGCAATCGCCTCCGTTTTGTTCGGAACAGTAAAATTCAACGCCGGAAATTTTTTGCGCGGAGACGATTAACTTTTCAGTTCGGCTATCGTCTCAAGCGCGGCTTCTTCGTCAATCCAAATTTCGCACGCGGTCTTGTCAATGCCGGTTTTGTGCATGTACGAATCGAGAACTTTTTTGTTGACGAGGAAATAATATCCCATGCCGCCGTAGAAAAAATGCCAATCGCCGACATCGGGATTGTGGAAATCGGGCAAGCGACTGAAAATTTTTTCAAGGCATTTGTCAAGTTCGACATCGTGATATTTGCCTTTTGCGTCCAGATAAGACATGCTCGGATACGACGACTGGTATGTAAAGATTATGTACAGTGCGTCGCGAAAAATTGTCTCGAACTGTTCGCGGGCAATTCGTTTCCAATCTTCGCGTTGATTTCCAAGCGGGCGCATCGCCGTGCCCATGCCGCCGCAGTGTGCCAACGGATAAATCTGCGAAGTTTTTTCGCCGAAGTCGACATTTATGCATTTGCGGGCGTCGAGGAAGTCATTGTAACTTTTCGCGTCGCCGTAAATTTCTTTGGACGGCTTGCCCGTCAACGTTTCGTAAACGCATTCGGAAGTAATTCGACCGAGGCACAGAATATTTTCCGGCTGAAGAATTTCGCAAAGCTCGCGGAACAATTCGGCGTCATGCATCATCAAATTTTTCGTCATACCGCCCGAAGTTTTTCCGAGACGATAGCCCAGACAAAAATTCGTAAAGAAAACGTCATCGCAAGGTTTGGTTATGTCGCGGCCGAGAATTTTGAACAGCTCAATCAAATTTTTGTCCGTCGTCGATTTCAAACTGAACGGGTAGAAAATTTTTTCGCCCGCGTTCATTTTCGCAACCGTCGACTTAAATTCTGCGGGCGCGTCGAAGAAGTTGCCCCAATCCTGCGCGACGAGCAGATATTTAATCTTCGGCGTCTTTTTCGCGTAACCGAAGCCCTGCCA
>CAMUZL010000262.1 GCA_947165185.1 uncultured Selenomonadales bacterium | reverse complement strand
GCGTTGACTTTGACGCGCAGTTGAGTATCTTCGGGGTGCATTGCCAACGTGCCGTAAACGTGCTGAACGGCGTAACTCGGAAAAACGTCTTCGAGACCGAGTTTTTCGACGAACGCGCCGCCGACTTGTATCGGGCAAATTGCAAATTCGTATTCGCCCGTTTTGAGCCCGTCGAACATTTTTTGATACGAGTGCAGATAAGAAATTTCGTCGTCGAGACCGAGACCGGGCATCCTGTGCAACGAGGCAACACGCCGCCCGTAAAGTTCAGCGACGGAAGAAATATCTTTGCGCCCGTAAACGACATATTGCTTTTCCGTCGTGGGCAATGTGGCGATAATCGCGGGGTTGTTGATAATCAAATCGCTTTCCATGTTCATGATAATATCCGCGCCGCCGCCGAGGAAAATACTGTTCGCGTTGTTCCAATCAATCAGCGACAAGTCAAGATTCATCTGCAGGCGGTTGGCAATTTCGTTCATCAACTCCACGTCGTAGCCCTGATAATTTCCGTTTTCGTCGACGTAGGAATAGGGCGCGTAATCAATGTCGGTGACGACGTGCAAAGTTTTGTTGAAGTTGTTGAGCGCGCGAATTTCGACTGTCGGCGGCTCGCGAAAAATCCCCGACAAATTTACGTAAATTCCCGCGAAGAGCGCGACAAGAATTATCGGCAACAAAATCGTTACCGCGACCAGAGAATTTTTTTTGTCGAAGAATTTTTTCGGAGCCTGCGTGTTCATTAGTGTATCCCCTTCGAGCCGGTGACTTGCAAAATACTTTCGTGCTTATTTTACAGGAGTTTTTTTAATCGGGCAAGCCAAAGCGTCACGACGAACACGCGCACTTTTAATGCAACCGTAACGTTTCGATTAATGTTTCCGTAACAAAACGCCGATATATTTAGCGTCAGACTGAATCAAGAAAATTCCTGCGGGACTCGCCCACGACGTTTAATCGGAATGACGGCGCAGCAGAAAGTTCTGTGCGGCCACAAAGTCAGCTTCCGAATCACAAACGAAAATTTTTTCCCGCATAACATAAAAAAAGCCTCGACAATGAGTCGGGGCTTTTGCGTTGTGATAAAATCTGCGCGGAGGTGTTTGACGTGAAGAAAATCCGAATCACCGTCGTCAAAAAAGTTCGCCACGATGATTTAATCGCCCGCTACGAAAATCCGATTGAAAATGCCTGCGACATGGTGGAAGGAAAAATTTTCATCGCGAACGGCTGGCAACGTCCCGAAAATTTTTGTCTGAGCGCGTGGGAAACTTTATCGCCGTTTGTGATGGCTCTGTCGCACGGCGCGGAAAATTTTTATTCGGGCTGGATGAAAAATCCGAAATCCGCATTGCTGTCGTGTAATGACGGTTTTCGTCCCGTGAGTTTTTTACTCGAAACACTTGACGACGACGCAGATTGACGCCAAAAATTTTTTGTGGTTTTATTCGCCGCGTGCTATAATCGGCGCGCATAACAACTAATCCAAAGGAGGAAATTTTTTCAATGGAAAACTCTGCGCTGTCAATGCTCCCGCCGATAATCACGATTATTCTTGCGCTGTGGACGAAAGAAGTTTACACGTCGCTGATAATCGGGATTTTCGCGGGCGCAATGATGTTCACGGGCGGCAACTTTTTGGAATCAATCTCGACGTTTTTTGACATCATGAGCGAAAAAGTCGGCGGCAACGTGAACATCTTGATTTTCCTGGTTATCCTCGGAATTTTGGTCGCGATAATCAGTAAATCCGGTGCCACGCGTGCTTACGGTGATTGGGCGCGCTCGGTCATTTCCGGCAAACGCTCCGCACTCGGATTGACGGCATTTCTCGGCATGTTGATTTTCATCGACGACTACTTTAACTGCCTGACGGTCGGAACGATCATGCGTCCCGTCACCGACAAATTCAAAATCTGTCGCGCCAAACTCGCTTACATTATCGACGCGACGGCAGCTCCGATTTGCATTATCGCGCCCGTTTCAAGTTGGGCGGCGGCTGTCAGTTCGTCACTGCCCGAAGATTCGCTCGTCGACGGCTTTGTTCTCTTCCTGCAGACAATTCCTTTCAATCTCTACGCAATTTTAACGATGCTGTTCATGGTCTTTATTATCGTCACGGGAAGAGATTTCGCAACGATGGGCGCGGCGGTTCGCAAAAGCAACGAACACTTTGAAATTCCCGCCGAATATCGCGACAACGCAACCGACGAACAATCGACAAGCGGCAACGGAAAAATTATCGATTTGATTTTGCCGCTGATTGTTTTGATTTCCGTCTGCATTTACGGCATGTTGTACACCGGCGGAATTCACGACGGAAAATCGATTGCCGACGCGTTTGCGGACTGCGACGCCTCCAAAGCTTTGGCACTCGGCTCGTTCATTGCGCTGATTTTTATTTCGCTGATGTATCTGCCGCGCAAAGTTGTCAGCTTCAACGAATACTGCGAATGTTACTCGACGGGCTTCAAAGCGATGGTTCCCGCGATTTTTATTCTGTGCCTTGCGTGGACGCTGTCGGGCATTTGCAGTGACAAATTTTTGAACTTGGGCGGCTACGTCGGCGCGATTGTTCAGGAAAACACTTCGGTTGCAATGTTCCTGCCGCTGATATTTTTCCTCGTGTCAATCGGTTTGGCGTTCGCGACGGGCACAAGTTGGGGCACGTTCGGAATTTTAATTCCGATAGCAATGTCCGTGCTCGTTGCGCTTCCGACGGAGCAAGAGGCAAATCTTTTGGTGATTTGTATTGCGGCAATTTTGGCGGGCTCTGTCGGCGGCGACCACGCGTCCCCGATTTCCGACACGACGATTCTTGCTTCGGCGGGCGCGCAATGTCATCACATTGA
>CAMUZL010000261.1 GCA_947165185.1 uncultured Selenomonadales bacterium | reverse complement strand
ACGCAAGCATTCGTTCCGTCACGGTTGAAGACGGGCTGGCGATTGTCGATTTGGATGGCGCAATGTTGAAAACGATGGTCGGCGGCTCCACCGGCGAAGAATTTCTTGTCGGCTCAATCGTCGACACGCTGACGAGTTTCCCCGAAATTACGCAGGTGAAATTTTTGGTCGACGGCCAGGAAGTCGAAACGCTCAAAGGTCACATGGACTTGAGCACGCCGCTTGAACGCATGAGCGGCTTAATCGAATAACGAACACGAAAAAATCGGCGCGAAGTTTTTGCGACTTCAGCGTCGATTTTTTTTGTCCGAAGTTATGACGGGCTTGCTTTGGCTTTCATGCATAAAAAGTAATATCGTTACGGAAAATTAAGAGATTCGCGACGGTTTTTAAACTGCGAATTAGAATCGATTAACTGTCAATTAAATCGCGGCGGTTCTAAAAAACGTCTAATATTTGGCCTTTATAACGGCACCCGTAAACAGGATGTAAACAGGATGTACACAACGAAGGATCTTCGCGAGGTTACAGAAAAAATTTTTTGGAGGAATTCTCATCATGAACGAAACGATTAACACGAACGAAACGATTGACACCCAAACCACGGACACGACGATTGACAGCCGGACCACGGACGCGACTCAAATGCCGCAACTTCCGCCGCAACCGCCGATGCCCGGACAAGCTCCGACTTTCGACGCAACGCAAATGCCGACGCTTGACGGTACGCAACCGACTTTCGACCCGACGCAAATGCCGACCTTCGACGCAAGCCAAATGCCCGCAATCGACGGCACACAACAGGCTTTCGACCCGTCACAAATGCAGCAACTTCCGCCTCAGCTGCCGATTTTCGGTCAAGCGCCCATGATGCAACTCGGCGGAATGTCTTTCGGCGGACAGTTGCCCGCAATCGACGGCACTCAGCAGGTTTCAACCGACGGAACTCAGCAACTCGGCCAACCGCCCATGATGCAACTTGACGGCACGCAACCGACTTTCGACGCAACGCAAATGCCGACGCTTGACGGACAAGCTCCGACATTCGACGCGACGCAAATGCCGACGCTTGACGGACAAGCTCCGACTTTCGACGCGACGCAAATGCCGACACTTGACGGCACGCAACCGACATTCGACGCAACACAAATGCCGACACTCGACGGTACGCAACCGACTTTCGACGCGACGCAAATGCCGACGCTCGACGGTACGCAACCGACTTTCGACGCAACGCAAATGCCGCAACTTCCGCCGCCGATGCTCGGTCAAGGTTTCATGCCGCAGGCCGATATGAACATGTGGGGTAACAGCGAATTCTTGGGCGAACAAATGTTCAACGGCGAAAACCTCACCGCGCCCGATGATCTCGGCACAATCACCGACACGAACGCCGACATTTCCGTCAACTTCGGCGAACAAAACGGCTTCGGATTCGGTTTCGGCTTCCCGCCTGCGGGTATGCCTCCCGTCATGGACGGCGGACAAGTCACCGAACAAAGCACGTCGACTGAAACTCAAGCCGAATAAAATTTACTGAGTGCGACGAAATTCGTGCACGTCTCGACAAAAAAGAGAGTCACTCGAAAATTTTCGGGTGACTCTTTTGTATTGGGGGAGGTCTTTTAATCGACGCATTCGATTGGATCTGCGCCGTAATCATTTGAACCGATTGTGCCGGGCGCGAAAAGCAGGTACAGCGAAAAAATTGTGTTGACGACGGGAACAAACATAAGCAACACGAACCAGCCGGTTTTGTTTAAATCGTGCAGGCGGCGAATCATCAACATGCAATGAATCACCCAAGCCGCGACGAGCACGAGTATAAACATCAATGAACCGCCCGTTGACAAATTAAATTCGTCGGAATTTATTGACCCCGACACGATTGCCGCATCCGGACTCAAAAAGGTATCTGTTGTCGTCGCCACGATTATCATCAACAAAACGGTCGCCACCATGACGAGCGCGAGCGCACGCTTGAAGTAACGCAGACGATTAAGCCGTTTGTGCCACGTGAAAAACATTTCGACAAGCCCTTTGTCTTTTTCGTAACGGTAATCGTTGTAGCCGCTGCGAAATTCCGGCTCCAACAAAGTCGATTGAGAATTTGCCATGATAAACTACTCCCTTCGACAAAAATTCTTTTTCCCGAAGAAAGGATAGCATTTACTCTGCGCACTGACAACAAACACTTTTCGCGTTTTGACTGCACTTTTTGCGAACGCGTCATGGATTTTTATTGAACGTTTCGACCGAAAGAGTTTTGCCGTCCGCAAGCGTGAACGCTTGACCCAATTTGTTGACGCATCACGAATTTTTATTAAAAGTTTCGACTGAAAGAGTTTTTCCGTCCGTGCGAAATTTTATCAAGCCGTCGCGGTCTGTGCGGAAAATTTTTGTCGGCAAACTTTCCAGCCGCTCCAAAACTTCCGCACGGGGATGACCGAAATTATTTCCGTAACCGACACAAATCACGGCGCATTTAGGATTAACGGCGCGGAGAAATTCTTCGCTTGAACTGGTTTTTGAGCCGTGATGCCCGACTTTTAAAACCGTGCTTTGAACGTCAATGCCCGCCTGCAAAATTTGTTGCTCATTTTCGATGACGAGGTCGCCCGTTATCAAAAAGCTCACGTTGCCGAAACGAACGCGGTAGACGTTGGAAATTTCATTGCCCGTGCCGACTTGCGGCGCGAATAAAATTTCGACTTCGACGCCGTCAATTAAAAATTTTTCGCCCGCGTGACCCGCGTGCATCTGCGGCAAAAATTCTTCCGCAATGCCGAATACCGCCGCATATTCCGAACGAGGTTCGCCCGCCGTGATTATTTCGCCGACGGGTAATTTTTTTATCAC
>CAMUZL010000260.1 GCA_947165185.1 uncultured Selenomonadales bacterium | reverse complement strand
TCGTGTCCACTACGGCACGTCTTTTTTTGTGTCCATTTTTCCATTATACATCCACCCTCGTAAATCTCCACACCGCCGCAATCGCGCCCGACAAGTTGACAAACACTATCAGGGGCGACTTCGTGGTAACGGTAGCTCTTGTTCGTGCGAATCTGGACAATTTCGTCTTTGTGAATCAAATCGCCGTAAACGAATTTGCCGCTTTTGGTACGCCCGCGAAACTTAATCTCCTTCATGCTCGTCGTCCCCTTCGCCAATGACAACAGTCGCTCCATTAGAATCTTGCTCAGTCAACTCATTGTCGTAAATGCACGCGTACTCGGTGATTTTCTTTGCCGTGTCACATGCTTCTTCAAGCCCGTCACTTTTGTAACAGTGGAAAAATTCATTGATGAATTCATGCGGCAATTTTCTCACAGCGTAAAGAAATTCGTAGATTGATTCACTCGCCCAAGCATATTTGACAAACGGTTCAGCTTGAAAATGTTTGACAGGCAAAATGTATTCTTCAGCGGAGCTGTCAAGTTCTTCCTTAATACTTTCTGCCGCTTCACGTGCGTCATCAGCATTAAGATATTCGGCAACGAGCGTATCATTGACAAAAATCTGTTTGCCGCTAACGACGATCTCAACCTCTTTGGCTTTGAACACGTATTTGGTGCCATCTTGTCCGATAAAAGTCATAAAACTTCACTCCTCTCAAATCTCCGCCGCCCAATCAAACTTCCCAAAGACTTCACGAAACTTCACGCCGTTGCCGCCGATATAAGCCATCGCTTGTCCTTGAAGTGGTAAACCCTTCGAGCCGTCCGGTTTGTTGAATCTCAAGCGGCCTTTCGTGAAAACGATTACGCTTGACACTTCAACCAGCCGCGAAAACCATTTTGTTTCAGTCGCGTTGTTGACGAGCACAATCGCCTGCTCAAATTCGCTGTCGACGAGCTTGTCGATGAATTTCTCCAACAAGCCCCGTGAATACGGCGGATTGAGCCAAATGCGTCCGTACCAATCTTTCGTAAGCCCGTCGCTGTCAATCGTGTAAAATTTTTCAGCGCGTACGGTTTCGTTAGCCAATTCACTCGACGCAGGGTCTAAATCAATACAGCCCATAACTTCGCGGGCAGCGTCGATAATTTCTTTCGGTGTGTACCACTCATTGTTACCACTGTTAAAAACAACATGCGGTTTTTTCTCTTTCGATACCATAACGCCTCCAAAAAAGCATTTGCGTATTCTGATAATATCCTGTAAAATTAATCGACCTGCCGAGTTCAGGCTGGCTATTTGCTAAATTCAGCTGTCTATCAAATTCGACGCAATGATTATATTGGCGGCAGTATTTTTATTCGGAAATTTCGACTACGAAAATTTGTCGACGTTTGACAAAATTTATATTGCGTCGTTCGCGGCGTGGGGCGTGATGAAGTTGATTCGGGTTTACATTCTGTACCAAAACGAAATCGACAAAAAATAATTTCTCGGAAGGATGATTCAATGAAACGAATTTTTTTAACAGTGCTCATGCTGGCGACGATAATTTTCGGCGGTTGCGGTTCTCAAGCCAAAAATGATTCGCCCGACGCAAAACCCGAAAATCAAACCGAAGTCAAAGACGAATCGACTGCCGAAGCGTCCTCGACCGTCAAAGGCGATTTGAAAATTTCAATGCTTGATGTCGGGCAAGGCGACGCGATTTTGATTCAGACCGGCAAGCAGACAATTTTAGTCGACACGAGCGACACCGACGAACGCGAACTTTTGGTCAACGAGTTGGAAAAATTTTCCGTCACGAAAATTGACAAGCTCATCTTGACACACCCGCACGCCGATCATATCGGCAACGCGAAAGTTTTAATCAACGCGAGCAACAAAGAGCTTAAAGCAAATCCGTATCTGGAAAAAATCTCCGTCGCGGAAGTTTACGACAACGGCATTGCGGCAAATTCCCCGCTGTACAAAAGTTACATGAAGGCCGTCGAAGCCAAAGGTATCGCGCACAAAAGTTTGACGGCGGGCGACACTCTCGATTTCGGCAACAATGTCAAGTTTCAAGTTCTTTACCCGACGAAAGAGCTTGTCAACGCGGTCAACGGCGGGCAGAAATCCGACCCGAATAATGAATCGGTTGTCGGCAAACTCACTTACAAAAAATTTTCCATGATGTTCACTGGCGACGCCGAAAAGAAAGTCGAATCCGAACTTTGGGCGGACAACGACGCAAAAATTTTGAAATGCGACATTTTGAAGGCGGGACACCACGGCAGTTATACCGCCTCGACGGAAAATTTTGTTAAAACTGTTGCGCCGAGTTACGTTTTGATTTCTTGCGGCCCCGAAGAGGAACGCCGCAACACTTACGGGCACCCGCACCTTGAGCCGCTTGAAAATTATTTGGCGCAGGGCATCGACAAGAAAAATATTTTGTGCACGCGCTGGAACGGAACAATTACGGTCGTCAGCGACGGCAAGAATTTTTCCGTCACGCCCGAACGAACGGAGGATTGGTTGGACAAATGGATAGCTCAAAAGAAACGCGACAAAAAGAAATAACCGCGTACCTTGACCGAATCGAGGAACTTGAAGACGGCACGGCAAAAGCTGTGTTCCTTGTCGAGGACGACGAAGACGAGTTTAGCGAATTCGTTTTGCCCGCAGATTTTTTGCCCGAAGACGCCGGCGAAGGCGAATATTTGACGATAACAATTTCCCGCGACGAAAATAAAACTCAAGCGGCAACTGACGAGGCGCATGAGCTTCTGAAAAATTTGGAGGAATGACTTTGCTGAGAAAAATTTTAACGTGCCTATGTATGTTGCTCGTCTTGACGTGCGCGGCAACCGTTTCCGCCAAACCTGCCGAACTGACGGGCATAAACGCTTTCGACTTGGACAACGAAACTTTGCGGATTGAAATTTCTTATCGCGGCGGAA
>CAMUZL010000259.1 GCA_947165185.1 uncultured Selenomonadales bacterium | reverse complement strand
CCGCCCGCCCGATTGGTTTCACGAAAAATTTTTCCGTCGCGAATAAAAATTTCGTCGTGAACTTCGCTGCCGAATTTTTGCGCGTTGGCAAAACCGTCGCCGAGTTCAACAGCTTTGACCGCTTGAATCGACATGAACGCCGCCGCAAATTTCGCGTCAAGTTTTCTGTCCCATTGAATATGACTGCCGAGACCTGCGGGCACTCCCGAAACTTTGACTTCAAAAATTCCGCCGACCGTGTCGCCTCGTGATTTCGCCTTGTCAATGCGATTTTTAATTTCGTCGTCACCGCAAACGCCGCCGACGCTCAAAACTTTGCTTGAAATTTCGACGCCGCACGCTTGCAGAAAAATTTTACACACCGCGCCCGCCGCAACTCGCATCGTAGTTTCACGGGCACTGGAGCGTTCCAAAATGTCGCGCACATCCGCACGGGCAAATTTCGCCGCGCCGGTTAAATCGGCGTGACCGGGTCTTGCGTTGGTGACGCGTTCGCCGACTTCGACGCCTTCCGCGCTCATGCGTTGAGACCAATTTTGCCAATCGCGATTGACGACGCTTAAAGTTATCGGAGAGCCGAGAGTTTCGCCGAAACGAACGCCCGACAAAAATTCGACGCAATCGGATTCAATTTTCATTCGACCGCCGCGCCCGTAACCGCCTTGCCGACGTTTCAATTCCGCGTCGACGAAATCGCTTGAAATTTTGACGCCTGCGGGCAGACCTTCCAAAATGCAAACGAGTCGCGAGCCGTGACTTTCGCCCGCGCTCAAAAATCTGACGCCCATAAAACTTCACTCCAAAAATCTACGCAAAAAAATAAACCACGGCAACGCTGAGTTACCGCAGTCATTATAGCACGCAGAAATTTTTTGTCACCGCACCGCCCGTTCCTTCGGCACGGCGTAGAAAACCAATTCACCGGTTCTCTTGAGATTGACGACGTTCGGCGTGTACTTGCGCAGATAAAAAATGTAATCAGTGCAAATCGACTGCAGAAATTGCGGAATTGTCAGCAAGTCTTCTTTCCGATGATAGACGCAAATCGCAATGACGGGACGGTCGGAGCGAATAATTTTTTTCGTCGCGTGCAGGAAAGGTAATTCCGCGCCTTCGATGTCGGCGTTGAGGAGCGTACATTTGTCACCGCGAAGAATTTTTTCAAAGTCGGTCGTCTCGTCAATCATTTCGTTAATCGGCTCGATAAGTGCGCGTTTTTCGGTCGGCAAGAACGAAAGATTATTCAACATGCGCGAAAAATATTCCGCGTCGCCCTCGAAGGCAAAAATTTTTTTCGGCTTGAAATCGAAGCTCAAATATTGGAAAACGGTATCGCCTGTGTTTGCGCCGCAATTAATCCAAACTTCGCCATCAAGATGTTCGTAAAGCCGCTCATATTTGCCGCCGAAAAAATATTTCCAGCGCGTGAGTGCGTGTGCACCGCGATAAATGCAGTTGCGCACGTAACTTTCGACGTAATAAAACAACGCACGCTTGGAAGTTTCGTCGGCAAGCGAATCGAACAGATCCATCAGCTCGCGTTTGTGCGATTGAAAATAAAACATTTTGTCATCGGTTGAAGTCTTGAACAAGCTTGCGACCCAATTTTTTCGTTCTTGTGTATGGACGATAAACGCGTTGTTTTGCGTTTCAGCGAAAGGAATTTCGTTAATGCGCGTCTCGAAAAAATTTCCGCCGAAAGTGTAATCCGGCTCAATCAAAAAGAAAAATTTTCGCGGCGTGTCATCGCTCAACAAACTTTCGGGCGAAACAATTTCCACGTCGTCAACCTTTTGAAAATCTTTCGGCAGAGCGCAAACGACTTTGCAGACGTGCAAGTCCCAACTTTTGAACAGACGAACGAACAGATGCAAATCGTTTTCGGCGACGATGTAGACGTTCGAGTTGTTCATTGCGGCAATCGACACGGCAATTAACCTGTCGCCGAAAAGTTCGTAAAGTTCTTCGACGCGGGTGCAGTCGAGCATCTCAAGCATTTTCCGGCGCAAATCCAAAGTTATCACCCTCCAAAAAATCTATGCAAAAAAATAAACTGCAGTAACGTTGAGTTACCGCAGTCATTATAGCACGCAGAAATTTTTTGTCACCGCAAAGCGCGTTCTTTCGGCACGATGCAGAAAATCCCGCCGAGTTTTCGACGGGATAATTTTTTTGGATTGAAGCGTCCGGATTATTTGGTTTTCCACTCGCCGTTGTCGACAACGTAAGTCGTGCCGTCATTGTTGATTCGGAATTCAACGTCGGTGCCGGCGACGGTCAAGGAGCCGCCGTCGGTGAACATGAGGACAACCCCGTCCGCGCCGATTTCGCCGACAACTTGATCAATCGTCAGCGTGTTCAAGTCAACAATGTCGCCTTCCTTCGCGTTTTGAATCGTGTCGTTCCCGTCGCCGAGGTGGTAGAAGAAAGTATTTTTTGATTCGCCGCCGATTAACAAGTCGTCGCCGAACACGCCGCCCCACAAACTTGAATCGCCGTGCCCCGCGATAATCGTTTCGTCGAGCGCGTAGCCGGCAAGTGACGTGCGCCCTTCGACGGCGGAAGCGTCCAGCGTGCGGATGTTGCCGAAGAATAAATTTCCGTGTGAGCTGTCGAGCCAAATTTCCGCGCTGTCAACGGTTGAATCGACGGTGAGCGAAGAGCCGCCGTCCGCAACGTAGCAATTCGCAAATCCGTCGTAAGAAATGTTTTTGTCGACTTTAACGGTGTATTCGTTCAGGCGGAAATTTTTGCCCGCCGCGTCCTCAAGCGTCAAATAATCGTCGCCGTCGTTGAGTTGCAAAACAACATCGTCGCCCGAAAGTTTTCCGCGTGTCACAATGTCGGCGGTTATTGCGATTTTGTCCGCGTTGCCGGAAATTTTATTTTCGCGTGTGAGGAACTCAAAATTTGAAACGGTGTCGTTGCCGTCGCCCGCGAAGAAAAAGAACGAA
>CAMUZL010000258.1 GCA_947165185.1 uncultured Selenomonadales bacterium | reverse complement strand
GAAGAAAAATCTTCCGCCGTCGAAAAATCTGCGCCCGTCGAAGAAAAATCTTCCGCCGTCGAAAAATCTGCGCCCGTTGAAGAAAAATCTTCCGTCGTCGAAGAATCTGCGCCCGTCGAAGAAATTATCGAACCGGTTTTGGCCCCTTCGCCCGCTGAAGAAAATTTCGACGACGAAGCTCTCGACAAGGCGAAAAATTTCCTGCACGATGTTTTCAACGCAATGAATCTCAACATTGAAATTGACGTGACCGAAATTGACGACGGCTATCTTTTCGACCTGAGCGGCAAAGGTTTGGGCGTTTTAATCGGGCGACACGGGCAGGCTTTGGACTCGTTGCAATATCTGCTGAACTTGGCGGCGAATCGTCACGACGCGGACGAAAAAATCCATTTCACGCTGGACGTCGAAGGTTATCGCGACAGACGTGCCGACGCTCTCGAAAAGCTCGCGCAGAACATGGCGGATCGCGCAATCAAATCCCGCCGCGACGTGCGACTTGAGCCGATGAATCGCCACGAACGCAAAGTTATTCATATGACGTTACAGGACAATGACCGCGTCGAAACTCACAGCGCGGGCACCGAACCTTATCGCTACGTCATAATCACGCCGACAAAACGCGGAAGGAGATAAGCCATGGGTTTCTACGACAATTACAATTTCGACGGGCTGAAACTTCTCGCGAAGATTAAAGACCGACCGGAAAATTATTGTTCCGAACCGTGCGAAGAATTCTTGAACGTCATTAAACATTTGAAGACGAATCGCCGAAACGTTTCCGTCGCTGAAATCGGTATTGGTTTCGGTGCTACTGCTTTGCAGGTTTTGAATCTGCTTGACAGCGACGACATTTACTACGGTTTCGACTTCGCGGATAACTTGAATGATTTTGCACACGATTTACAAGCGCGTGACTTCGGCATAACCTGTGAAATTTTTCTTGCCACAAACACGGATAAAATGTTCGATTCTTACAACTGGAACTTGAGCAACATGATTTTCCAAATGCGCGAGCGAAACGAAGCCGGCTTGTTCGACGCGGCTTATTTGGACGGCGCACACACTTTTTTGCATGACGGGCTGGCGGTCTGTCTGCTCAAAGAACTTGTCAAAGACGGCGGTTTTCTGCTTTTGGACGATATATTTTGGACGTTAGAGAGCGATCAGTGGGGGCGCGGCTACGGATTCGGCAAGATGACCGACGAGCAGATGAGCGATTATCAAATTTTGCGCGTGCGGAAATTGTTTTTGGATAACGATCCGAACTTCGAGGCACTTACTCCGCCGGATTCTTGGCGTGCAATTTTCAGGAAGTGTGTCGCGAAATAAAATTCGTTTGTCAATGTGCACATCGAAATTTTTGTCGGAAGGAGCGCGATTAACTTGACTTTTGAAGTTACCTTCGACGATGCCGACATGGCGATTGTTGAAGATTATATGAAGCAGACGAAAATGGGCATTTCTGAAATTGCACGTCAAGCGATACTCGAAATGATTTTTAATGACGATGCGGATTTGGCGGCTTATGAAAAAGCCATCGCCGAATACAAAAAAAATCCCGTGACTTGTACTCACGAGGAACTTTTGAAAAAGCTGGGCATGGCATGAAAAATTTTCGCGTCGATTATACCCCTGATGCTCAAAAAATTATTGACAAGCTAGACAACTCGGTTCGCACAAGAATTCTCGATTGGATAAATAAAAAATCTTGAAGGTTGCGAAAATCCTCGTTTGCACGGAAAAGCTTTGAAAGGAAATTTAAAGGGACGTTGGCGGTATCGCGTCGGTAACTATCGCATAATCTCCGAAATTCATGACGACAAAGTTGTTATTTTGGTTGTCGACGTTGATAAAAGGAACGACGCGTATAAATAATTTTTTCCCGTCACTGTGGCGGCAACTTTCAATCTGAAATTTATTCCCGTCAACACGGCGGGATTTTTTTTAACGGAGATGATAACTTGATTGACGAAACGATAAGCGCGATTGCTACGGCGGCGGGCAATGCGGGCGTCGGGATTGTGCGCTTGAGCGGCGAGCGGGCGATTGACATTGCCGACAAAATTTTTTCCGCACTCAACAAAAAGCCGCTGACTTCTGCAAGCGAACGGGAAATTTTTTTCGGGCACGTGAAAAATTTTTCCGGCAAAATCGTCGACGAGGCAATTTGTTTGGTAATGCGCGCCCCGAAATCTTACACGAAAGAAAATGTCGTTGAATTGCAATGTCACGGCGGCTCAATCGTCCTGCGCGAAATTTTAAAACTCACGTTCAAGGCGGGCGCACGTCCCGCAGAGCGCGGCGAATTCACCAAGCGGGCATTTCTCAACGGGCGAATTGATTTGACGCAGGCGCAGGCGGTTTTAGACGTGATTCAAGCGAAAACTTCCGCCGCGTTGACCGTCGCGCAAAATCAGTTGGCGGGACGAACTTCCCAAACAATCCGCGAAATTCGGCAGTCGATTTTGAATTCCGTCGCGCACATCGAGGCGATAATTGATTTTCCCGAAGACGACCTGGACGACGTGACGCTTGCCGAAGTCGACAAAAATATTTCCGCGCAGGTTGAAAATCTTGACGCCTTGTTGAAAAATCAATCGGCGGGGAAAATTCTTCGCGAAGGTTTGGAGACTGCGATTATCGGCAAACCGAACGTCGGCAAGTCCAGCCTGCTGAATTTTTTCGCGAAAACCGAGCGCGCAATAGTAACCGAAATTCCCGGCACGACCCGCGACCAAATTGAAGAATTCGTAAACGTCGGCGGAATTCCGCTGAAAATTATCGACACGGCGGGCATCAGAAATTCATCTGACGCCGTCGAAAAAATCGGCATTGAACGCGCAAAAACTTGTGCTCAACGTGCCGAATTGATTCTTGCGCTGTTCGACGGTTCGCGGCCGCTTGACGACGAGGACGCCGAAATTTTTAAACTTCTGCCCGACAAAAACGCGT
>CAMUZL010000257.1 GCA_947165185.1 uncultured Selenomonadales bacterium | reverse complement strand
CGCAAGTTTCGTCGTCAAGCGTGACGCCTTGAGCCGCCGCGCCGAAAATCGCCAATGACATTGCCATTCGATGATCTGCGCGGGTTTGACATTCGGCAAAAATTTTTTCCTGCCCGCCGTTGATTGTAAGCGTGTTATCCGTCGCGGTGAAAGTTTCGGGCGAAATTTTGTTGAACTCCTCGACAATCGCCGCGAGTCTGTCGCTTTCCTTGACGCGCAATTCGCCAACGTCGCGAATAACCGTCGTGCCGAGAGCAAAAGCCGCCGCAACCGCAAGCGCGGGAATTTCGTCAATCAGTCGCGGAATCATTTTGCCGCCGAATTCCACGCCGTAAAGTCGCGAGGAAACAACGTGCACATCCGCAAATTTTTCGCCGCCCGACGTTCGCGGATTTTTAATTTCAATCGACGCGCCCATTTGATTGAGCACGTCAATAATTCCCGTGCGCGTTTCGTTTACGCCGACATGTTCAATCGTCACGTCCGAGCCGTCAAGAATTGTCGCCAGCACAATCCAATACGCCGCAGAACTTATGTCGCCCGGGACGAAAATTTTTTCGGGCGCAAATAAATTTTCTGCGCGGAAAATTCTTATCGCGTTGCTACGCTGTTCGAGGTGCGCTCCGAAGGCCGCCAACATTTTTTCGGTGTGGTCGCGTGACGGTATATCTTCGACAACGGTCGTCGGCGTTTCGGCGTAAAGTCCCGACAACAAAATCGCCGACTTGACTTGTGCGCTTGCGACGGGCATTTTATAAAAAATTCCGCGCAGATTTTTTTCGGGCGGAGCAATGGTTATCGGCAAGTTTTGATTTCCGTTGCGTCCGAAAATTTTTGCGCCCGCCATTGTGAGCGGCTTAATCACGCGAGCCATCGGGCGTTTTCTCAACGAATCGTCGCCCGTGAAGGTCGTCAAAAATTTTTGCGGCGCACAAAGACCCATGAGCAATCGAAGCGTCGTGCCGGAGTTGCCCGCGTCCAAAACGTTTTCGGGTTCGCGAAGTCCCTGCAATCCGCACCCCGTGACCAAAAGTTTTTCGTCGTCACGTTCGATTGTCGCGCCCAGTGCTTTCATGCAAGCGACGGTTGACAGGCAGTCCGCGCCCGCCAAAAAATTTTCAATCTCGACGGGCGTTGTCGCCAGACTCGACAAAATTACACTGCGGTGCGAAATTGACTTGTCGCCGGGAATTTTTATCGTCCCGCGCAGTCCGTGATTAAGCGGCAAAATTTTTTTCATGAAGCATTCTCCTTGCCGTTCGTTTGACAATTTTGTTCGCGTGTGATAAATTTTCAATCGTAACGCGTCGACTCCCTCTCGTTAATGGTACTACTGGGTGAAGAGCCGTTGGTTACGAATTATTTTTTTCCGTTGAAGTGGTCGCCGTTGACAAATTTATCTGTGTGTGATAGATTTTCAACGGTTGACAAAGCAAAATTTAGTGGCAGGTAGCTCGATGTTGGTAGCGTCGACTCCTTCCTCGTTAATAGTGACTAGAGGTTGTTGCGGAGCCGTGCGTTGTACGGCTTATTTTTTGCCATCGAAATGGTCGATGAGCGCGAGGATGAAACTGCCGACCGTGCAAATGAGCATCAGCCAATCGAGAAACTCCATACGCGTCACCTCCTTCCTTCGAGGAAGAAAGCCGACACATCAAACTGCCTGCCGCGCAAAAATATAGCATACGTTCAGAAACTTTTCAAGAAAAATTTTCCCGTCACACACGGCGGGATTTTTTTGACGAAAAAATTTTGCACGCGGCAATAACGTTTGATTCGCGATAACGTTTCGGCGCGTCAGCTGTTTGGTTACTTTTTAAAACTAACTTTTTGTTGCGCGTGAAACTTTTTGCACGTATAATAGCGCAGTTTCATTTGACGAAGAAAATTTTGGGAGGCACATACATGGGAATAAATTCCGAACGCAGAAACATCGCGATAATCGCGCACGTTGACCACGGCAAAACCACGCTGGTTGACGCAATGTTGAAGCAGAGCCATATTTTCCGCAAGAACGAACAAGTTGCCGAACGCGTCATGGATTCGGGCGATTTGGAGCGCGAACGCGGAATAACAATTCTGTCGAAGAACACGGCGATTTTTTATCGCGGCGTGAAAATTAATATTGTCGACACGCCCGGCCACGCGGATTTCGGCGGCGAAGTCGAACGCGTTTTAAACATGGTTGACGGCGTTTTACTTTTGGTCGACGCCTTTGAAGGTCCCATGCCGCAGACGAAATACGTTTTGCGCAAGGCGTTGGAGCACAAACTCAAGCCGATTGTCGTCATAAATAAAATTGACCGCCCCGAAGCCCGCGTCGACGAAGTTTACGACGAAGTTTTGGAATTGTTCATGGAACTGGACGCGGACGACGAGCAACTTGATTTCCCCGTCATCTACACCGCCGCGAAAAAAGGCATCGCGAAAAAAAATATCGACGACGACAGTCACGATTTGCAACCTTTGATGGACACGATTTTGAAAGAAATTCCCGCGCCCGAAGGTGAATTGGACGCGCCGTTGCAGTTGGTTGTCACCACGCTTGAGGCGGATGAATACGTCGGCAAAATCGCCATCGGTCGTGTTCAGCGCGGCAAAATTAAATCGGGCGAAACTATTGCGTTGATGAGCGAAGGCGGCATCAAAAAAGCAAAAGTCAGCAAAGTTTTCACTTACGACGGTTTGAATCGCGTCGAGACGGATGAAGCCGAAATGGGCGAAATTGTTGCGCTCACGGGCTTAAGCGAAGTTTCAATCGGCGACACGGTTGCGGACGCGGAACAGCCCGAAGCGTTGCCGTCAATTCGCGTTGACGAGCCGACACTCAGCGTGACTTTCGGCGTCAACACCAGTCCTTTCGCCGGCAAAGAAGGGCAATTCGTCACCAGCCGCCACATTCGCGACAGACTTTTTAAAGAGGCTCAAACGAACGTTGCCTTGCGCGTCGAGGAAACCGATTCGGCGGACGTGTTCA
>CAMUZL010000256.1 GCA_947165185.1 uncultured Selenomonadales bacterium | reverse complement strand
TCGCCGCCCGAAACGGCAAGATCAATGTCGCTGCGTGCGTGATTGGTGCCGCGTGCCCGCGAGCCGAACAAAATTAATTTCTTCACGCGAAATTTTTTTGCCGCAGAAATAATTTCCCGCTCAAGTTGCTTATCGAGATTGTAAGCCATGATTTTTCACCGAATTACCGTTGCCAAAGCAGGGCGACAGTCACACCTTTGAACGGAGTTTTCGGCAGGGCAAAACGCGCTTCCTCCACGCAACAAAGTGCCGCCGCTTCGCACACGTTGCCGACGCCGACGGTGCGTTTGACAAATCTGGATTCGTCGAGTTTGTACTCGTCGATTTTTTTTTGGAGTTCCGCCGCGGGGAAAAATCTTGTTTCAAGCCCCATGACTTCAGCAAGCGACGTAAGACCCGCCTCGTCTTGTTTAACGTCGACGCTTGCCAAAAGTTTTACGCGTTCAATCGGCTGATGAATCATTGCGCACGCCCGTTGCAGTGCCGCGAAAATTTTCAGCGACGAAGTACCGCGTTTGCAACCGACGCCCGCAATCAAGTTTTGCGGAATCAAATTCAACCGCACGTCGCCCGCCGTGACGAAAACTTCTTCGCCGCGCAAAATCGCCGTGTTGATGGCTTTAATCGCCTCTTTCGGTTCGGGAACGAGACCGAGCCGCGAAGAAATTGCGTCGACGGAAAATTTTCCCGCAACGTCCGTGGCTGTCGTGATAACGGGGTTGGCGTCAATCGCTTTGGCAATTTCAACCGTCAACTCATTCGCCCGCCCGACGTGTCCGCTCAAAAGGCTGATGACGTTTTGCCCGCGTTCGTCGAGCACCAAAACTGCAGGGTCGCTGAGTTTGCTGACAACGTGCGGCGCGATCATTCGCACGACAATTCCCGCCGCGCAGATAAAAATAAGTCCGTCGAATTTGCCGAAAATGTCCGCCACCAAATCCGCCAGCTTGGTAAAATTTCTGCCCTTCGCGTAAATTTGCCCGCCGACTTTCGAGGCAATTTTTTCGGCAAGACGGGCACCGTTTGTCGTCAAAGAAATAATTGCTGTTCTCAATTTAAAATATCGCCTGCCTGAACATGTGACCGAATTTCGGTGAATACAATTTTGACGGCTGATAATTTCCTTTATTGTCCAAACAATGTCCGATGATTATTAACGCCGTGCGGTCGATGTTTGCCTCTTTGACTTGATCAACGATTGAGTCAAGGCGTCCGCGAATAATTTTTTCTTCGCCCGGCCACGAGGCTTTGTAAACCACGGCAACGGGCGTCGACGATTTGAAACCCGCCGACATTAAATCGCGCTTTATTTCCGCGAGCAAATTAATCGAAAGGAAAATACACATTGTCGTTTGATGTTGCGCAAGTTTTTTCAACGATTCGCTGTCGGGCACGGGAGTTCTTCCGCCGCGCCGCGTGATGATGACTGTTTGAGTTACGCCCGGCAAAGTGTATTCCTGCTTGAGTGCCGCCGCCGCCGCCAAAAATGAACTCACGCCCGGCGTAATGTCGAATTCGATTCCGCGAGCTTCCAGAGCGTCCAGTTGCTCTTGCATTGCGCCGTAAATCGACGGGTCGCCCGTGTGCAGTCGCACGGTTGTTTTGCCGGCTTTTTCCGCCAATACAATGACGTGAATAATTTCTTCCAGCATCATCTGCGCGGAGTTATAAATTTCCGCTTCGGGCTTGCAAAATTTTAAAATTTCTTCGTTGACGAGCGAGCCCGCATAAATCACCACGTCCGCTTCGCTCAAAAGTCTGTGACCTTTAACTGTGATTAATTCGGGGTCGCCCGGCCCCGCTCCGACTATGTGAACCATGCCGTTGTCACCTCTCAAAAAATTTTTTTTGCACAACGCAATTTTAACACGTGCCGAATTTTCGCGCAATTACCGAAGCCCGCCGCAAAAAAATTTTGTCTCGCGTCTTGTGCCGCGAAAATTCTTGTGTTATTATTTTCCCGAAACACAGGCGGATTTTTTTTAGTCATGGAAGATTGAAAGGGTGATTATCATGGCTATGACACTCGGCGGGGTAAATCCCGGCTTAAGACAACTCAACACAATCGGCAACTCCATTCAAAAGACTTCGCAGATTTTGTCGACGGGCTCCAATCGTCCCGGCGCGGCTTACGGTGCAAGCGAATACGCGATTGCCGCACGTTTGACCAGCAACATTCGCGGTACAAGCCAATCGATTCAGAACACGCAAAATATCAGCTCAATGTTTAAAGTTGCCGAAGGCGCGACGAACAACACAATTCAAGCTCTCTCGACGATTAAAGAAAATCTCATCAACGCGGCAAACGACACCAACGGCTCAGTTGATCGCCAGGCTTTGCAGAAAAATATTAACCAAACCATTCGACAAATTGATTTGAACGCGCAGACCGAATACAACGGCAAACGCTTGCTTGACGGCACGGCTCAAGACGTGACACTTGCGGGCATCGACGGCTACGAAAATTATCATCTCGACGATTTGCGTTCCGAAGCTTTGGGCTTGACGGACAGCGAGGGCAATGTTACAATCGACGCCACAGATCCCGAAAATGCTTTGGCGATTGTCGACAGAGCAATCACCACAACGCAAAACAGTTTGGATTCTACACAATTCATGCAAGACTACGTTACCGAAGGCGTTTCGCTCAACGAGGCACTTGACCAGGCGACGACACAGGGCGCGCAACTTCAGCGCATGGAATTCCAAGAAGCAAATTACACGACAATGGAAGAAAACCAAACTGCCGCGCTGTCGAACATGGACGACGCCGACATGGCAAAACAAATCACGAATCTGCGCAACCAAGAAACGCAGGAACAACTGGCAATGTTCGCGACAAGAATGTTCAATCAAAATCGCGCCAACGTCCTCAGTCTCCTGCAGTAAAATTTTTGACAAATCGGACACGCGGTCGACGGTTTAAATTATCGAGCGGTCGCGGGTTACACCAATTGGATGCAACGTCACGTTGCGCGGGCATAGTTCATCGGTAGAATGCGAGCTTCCCAAGCTTGAGAGGTGGGTTCG
>CAMUZL010000255.1 GCA_947165185.1 uncultured Selenomonadales bacterium | reverse complement strand
TTCCGTTGATATAAACGTCCGCACTAGTCGAAGTTTCATTTTTTATCGTCAGCAAAATTTTCACCTCCTTTGCTCGCGTATGCTTTTCCAATATCCTGCAACTTGACATAGCTGCCGTTGACGAAATGTACGTCGCCGTTTTCACACGGCTCACGGTCAAGGAGACGCCGCGCTTCGTTGACCGAGTAGACGCCGCAACTTGTCAGTTTCTGAATAATTTCTGCCTGTTGTGAAATGTCGCCGCGCAGGATTGTCGCGACGTTGAACTTAAAGCCGAGTCCGTCTGCAAGTTCTTTGCGTGACAGCAACTTTCGATTCATTTCCTGTTCGTAGCCGCTCAGAATAAACAGCAACGTTGACGTGTAAAAGTTCAAGTTTTGGGCGGCAGCATTCGCATATGAGCTTTTCTCAAGGTCATTGAGATACATTGGCTGTATCCCAAACGCAGCCGCTATTTGTAGTGCCGAATATTTTTTTAATTCGTAAAATTGGCTGTCGGCAAGTGACAGGTCGAGCCGCTGAATATCAAATCCCATCGGCAACGTTATCATCCGTCGATTGTTGTCGCGAGCTTGCTTTTCGATTTCGTTCAGTAGTAAATCTTGACTTTCGCGTTTCAAGTCGCCTGTGAACTTGACTACAGCATTTGCGATAAGTCCATGCTGATGTAAATCGGACAAAAATTTTGAGCTTGCCTTTAGCCCGCTGAAAGTTGTCGCCAATATTTCTCGGATTGACTTTCCTGCTAATCCGTTGTCTTCGGTTATCCATGACTTGAAGTGAAGAATTCTTTCCGGCTCGAAATAAAAACTTTGTCCCGTCCGTTCGTCGGTGTAGAAATAAAAATACGGGCGTGAAAAAATATCGCCGCTTGTATTAATCCAAATCTGCACGCGGCGCGGGTCGAGTGGTACGATACGTTCAATCCCTGCGCTGCTTCTGTTGTCCAGATAAGCATAGGCGTTGCCGTAATGATTGCGGCAGTATTCAAAATAAGTGAACATCTGCGCGGGCGTTTGAATTAAATTCGGCGATACCTGCAAAAGCGGGCACGCGTCGTGATTCGGAACGCGCCTTTTATCTTTGTCCATGAGATACACAGGGATTTTTCCGACGCTCTCCGATAAAATTTTCAGGCACGTGAAATAGGTTACTTCTGACAAATCCGCACCGAGTTCCGCGTCGAAAGATTTACTGAACGCGTCGAGTATTGTCCGCATGGATATTTTGTTTTCGGTTTCGTTCCATGCCCGCCGCAAGGAAACCACTTTGCTTTTCGCACGATCCAACCAGCTCATTTCTTCACCTCCCGTCAGTGGAATTGGCTTGGAACTTGATATTTGCCGTTGAAATTTTTCGCTCCAACTTTGATAAGAAAAATTTCGGCGGAAACACCAATAGCCAAGGTAATTCCATTTAAAATAACGCCTGTGATTGTTTGTCCATTGCAGTTGAAATGCGCTTTAACGCGATGTCGTAAAAATTCTTTTCAGTCTCGAAGCCGATAAAATTTCTGCCCGTGTTGACGCACACGACGCCTGTACTGCCGCTCCCCATCGTTGCGTCCAAAACAGTTTCGCCTTCGTCCGTGTACGTGCGAATCAAATATTCGAGTAACGGCACGGGCTTTTGTGACGGATGAAGTTTCCCGACCTTGTACGGCGCGTCGTAAAACAAAACGTCCGACGGGTAGCCCGTTTGTTCCTGCACGTAATAAGCCTTGTGACTTGGACAGTCGTGTGCAAAACCACCCCATTTGCCATTATTCCCACGCAAGTAGGGGCGGCTTGGTCTGTCACCGTAAGTATTATGCGCACCATTTTGACAAATTGATTCGCAAGACATCAACCCTTGCGGATTGTATTTCATGCGTCGATTTGTACACGTCGCGTGATTTATTGAGCCGTCGCTGAACACGAGTATTTCCTCGAATTTTCGCATGGGCGCGTTCTTCGCGTGCACGAACATTGTCGGCGCGTTTTTTACCCAAATCCACTTGTACTTGTATTGGTCGAAGTTTGACGCGACGAGCCTGAAAGTAAATTTGCCGCTTGCAAACAAAACTGCCGAGCACTGCGGCTTCAAAATCCGCTTAAACTCCGCCCACATAGCCGGCAAATCTATCGCTGATTTATCCCATGCGCAATCTGTCAAATTGTACGGAAGGTCGGTGACGATACAATCAATCGAGCAGTCCGAAATTTTCTTCATGCCTTCGAGACAGTCTTCGTTGTAACATTTGTAATTCATGTTGCCCACTCCACCAAAAAAGCCGCCCCGATTGGAACGGCTGATTTATTTTCTGCCCGTGACGTTCAACCACGCCGCCAATGCGTCTTCGCCTTCCGAGCGTCGGCAATTTTTGTCCTCGAAATAAAGTTTGTACGCGTCGATAATTGCGTCGCACGGGTCGATTCTGTTTACTTGCGTCGCCTTGTCGATTTTCACTTCCCCGAAAGAATTCGGCGCGTTCAAAATCGCATTGACCATTGACCACGTGAGCAACGAATTTTGTTTGTCGTAACGGATTAATCCAGCTTCAACCGACAGTTTAAAATCCTGTGTTGCGTCACTCAGACTTCGCGCAGATTGGGAAATCTCTGTCAAGTCACAAGGCAAAATTGTTTCCAGCTCCGCCAAAATCCCCGCGATGTTGTGAACGTCGTAACCGCAACCGATAATTTTCAAATCGTGTTCGGCTATTAAATCGTTCAGCGTCGCGAGAATTTGAAGATAATCCGTCTTTCGACCGTACATTCCCGATGTCAGTATCAGTTGCCCGCTGGTTGCCCAAAGTCGATACGGCGCGTCGTCAGTTTTCTCGTGTTCTTCGACGCGCAGTTCCGGCATGAAAGACACGCTCCATACGTAAATTTTATCGTCGTCCGACGGCGGCGGGAACACCAATGCGATTGAGGTCAGATCACCGCCGGAACTTAAATCGATTCCGAGATAACATTCGCGCCCGCGCAGATTCGCAAGTTTCGTGTCGCAAGCACACGCACGCCACTTTTCGGCGTCAAGCCACGAACTCCCCGTCCACGTCACCCACTGATTGAGCGACTTCGTCA
>CAMUZL010000254.1 GCA_947165185.1 uncultured Selenomonadales bacterium | reverse complement strand
GCGCCGCCCGCCGCAAAGATATTCCGACAAAGCCGAGATGGGGCAAATGGTGCGCCTGATTCTCTACGGCGAATGAAAAGCAATTAGGAATTCGTAATGCTTAATGCGTAATGAATTTTGACGAACAAAAAAATTCCCGCGAAAATTTTTACTCGCGGGATTTTGTTTTGCAGTGACGGAATTATTTTTGACGAACAAAAAACCGCTCGCAAACTTTGGAGCGGTAATTTTTTTTCAGTGACGGAATTATTTTTTGCGGACAAGCTCAACTTTATTGCGGCCGGTTTTTTCGTCAAGGCGATGAACTTTGCTTTTTTCCTTGAGAATTTCTTTACGGCGTTGCTCATATTCTTTGCGCGCTTGCTTGTCGAGTTTTTGCGGAGCAATGTCGTCAAAGTGACGGAAAAAATCTTTCGACGTGTTGAAATAATCTTTCGCGCTGTGTCCGAGCAGGCGGCTTTGCACGCTGTAAGTGTAGATCAGTTTCGTCGTTTTGGCGTCGTAAACGTAATAGAACAGCCACGGCTTGTCGGAATTGTTGGCGACGGTCAACACGACATAAGCGTCAGCGTAGTGCTTGACGTTTTTGAGGAAAAATTTTTCGGCTTCGGCAGGCTCCAGCGAATGAACGTCAATGCCCGTGTCGCGCCGAATCGCAGCGATAACTTCGTCATACGGGGCAATTTCCAAAATCGACGCTTCGATTCCCGCTTCGCTGAGATCTTTGGTCAGTTCCTCAAGTGTCGGTTCGCGTTCCGAAACTTTATAAAATTCGGGAATGGCAATCGCCATTTTTTTGATTGTCGACAAGTCGACGCCGTCCTCAAGTTTTTCCTCGAACGCCGCGAACGCAATCGACGAAGTCAACAGCAACAGCAAGGCCGTCAGTTGAACGGCAAAAAATTTTTTCATGGGCGGTCACTCCTTTAATAATCCGTGGGCTTTCAGCGCGGTTTTGAGTTGCTCCAAATGCGCCGGCTCAATTTCACTCAACGGCATACGAACTTGCCCGACGTTCCAACCCAAAAGTTTCATCGCAGCTTTGACGGGTATCGGGTTGACTTCGCAAAACAGCGCGTCAATCAAATCGCAAAAATCAATCTGCAGGCGCGACGCTTCCTCAACTTTGCCGTCGAAATAATTTTGGCAAATCATGTGCGTTTGACGGGGCGCAACGTTCGACAAAACCGAAATGACGCCGCTGCCGCCGAGTGACAAAATCGGAATAATTTGGTCGTCGTTGCCGGAATAAACCGCGAGTTTATCGCCGCAAAGTTTGCGCGTGCGAAGGACGGAAGTCAAATCGCCGTTCGCCTCTTTCGTCGCGACAATGCGCGGATGTTCGGCAAGTTTCGCGTAAGTTTCGGGTTTGATGTTGACGCCCGTGCGCGAGGGAACGTTGTAAACAATCACCGGCAGATTGATGTTGTCGGCAATTTTCGTGTAGTGCGCGACAAGACCGTTCTGCGTGCATTTGTTGTAGTACGGCGTGACGAGCAACACGGCATCGGCTCCGACGGCTTCGGCTTCCTGCGTGAGTTTTATCGCGTAAGAAGTTTCGTTGGAGCCCGCGCCCGCAATGACGGGGACGCGCCCGTTGACGTGTTCGACGGCGAATTTAATCGCGGCGCGGTGTTCTTCGTCGCTCATGGTTGCGGATTCGCCCGTCGTGCCCGTGATACAAATCGCGTCAGTTTGATTGGCAATTTGGTCGTCGATAATGCGTCCGAGTTCGGCAAAGTTTATGCCCGTCTCGTCAAACGGCGTGACAATCGCCACGGCCGCGCCCTTGAATGGAATTTTTTTCATCGTCAGCCCTCCAAAAATTTTTTACTCCAAAGCTTGTTTGACGGTGCCGAAAATTTCCGCGTGATCCTTCAAAACTTGTTCGTTGCCGAAGACGCACAAAATATTTTGATTCATGCAGTCGCCGACGAGTTTCGCAAGTGCGCGAATGTCTTCCTGTCGTGCGGACAAAATTTCGTCGCGGGATTTTTTGCGGTCGTCGTAAGTGATATTCATCAAGCACAAGTCGGCGGCAATTTGTCCTTTGAGCGACGGCGACAACGGGCGATCACTCTTGCTGAGCGTGCCGATAATGTACTTGTCCATTTCGCGATCGCTCACGTCGAAATTTTTCAGGAAATCCGCCGTGCCGTTGAACGTCTCCAAAGTTTTCGTCAAGTTCGGGTCGCGGTACGAGCTGAAAGTTAATCTGCCGCTGCGGTCGAAGGAAGCAAATGCGCCGTAAGCTCCGCCCTGCACGCGAATTTTCGTCCAAAAATATTCGTAGCGCAAAATCGTTTCCAGCACGGAAAGCGCGCCCGTGTAATCGTAACCGAGTTCGATAAAGTTCGCGCCCTTGCCGACGTATTGCACGCGGCTTTGCGTGTAAAGTCCTTCGTTTTTCGCCTTGCACGGGAAAGAATAATTTTCGCGCTGAAATTCTTCGACGGTCATGCTTTTGAGCAGACGCGACAGATGCGGCACAAATTTTTTATACAGCGCGTCGGGAGCCGTCACGGAAACGACAAGCCCGTTGCGATTCAAAAGGCGTTCTTTCACGTCGTTGAGTTCGTCAACCAGCTCATCAAATTTTTCGTCGAAGTTCGCGAGCAAATCTTTCAGGAATTTGTTATACGGCAAATAACCCGCCGCATTGTAAGCACCGGTTTTCGTTTGATATGACGCAATTGTCGACGAAACAATCGAAATCGCCATATTTTGCAGGCTCAATTCAAAGCCGAGTTGTTCCTGTTCGACGAGTTCGCGCAGGCGTTTTTTGTTGGTAAAAATCGTGTCGTTGAAAGTTTCCGCCATGATGTCCGTCATTTCGACAAGTTTGGATTCGAGAGCTTTGACGTTGACTTTCAAACGCGGCAGGAACGAATTCGGTCTGTCTTTTTCCGAAACGGCGCGCATATTCGCAGAGCAACCGCCGATATTCAAATGCGTCAACACGGAAAGTTCTTCGTAGGAATGTTTTTTCGTGTCGACGTTACCCAAAAGTTCGCTGAGCAGGAACGCGTAAAAAATTTTGTCTTGCGGAATTTTCAGCGCGTCGAAATAAA
>CAMUZL010000253.1 GCA_947165185.1 uncultured Selenomonadales bacterium | reverse complement strand
AAAATTCCTGCAACGTCGACGAAATGTTAATCGTCACGTTCACGACGGCGGCGGCTCACGAAATGCGCGCACGAATTCAAACCGCGTTGGAAAATCGCCTGCAGGAAACTTTGGACGACGAAATTCAAACGCGGCTGGAACGTCAATTAATTTTGCTCAACGGCGCGCAGATTTCAACTTTCCACTCGTTTTGCCAAAGCGTCCTGCGCAGAAATTTTGCGTGCATTGAACTGGATCCGAAATTTCGCACGGCGGACGAAAACGAATTGGATTTGCTCAAGCGCGAAGTCATCGAAGAACTTTTCGAGGAAAATTATTCGGCGGGCAGTGAGACTTTTAAAAATTTCACGGACGAATTCGGCGGCACCGTTCGCGGCGACGAAAAAATTCACGACATGATTATCGACTTGCACAAATTTTCGCTGAGCATTGCGCACCCCGAAAAATGGCTTGACGATTTGCCCGCGCCGTACAATTTGCCCGCGAACGCCCGACTTGAAGAGACAATCTGGTTTAAAATTCTCAAGCCGCACATTTCCGCCGCGCTGAAAAAAATTTCCGACGACTGCGCCGAAGCTCAACGGCTTGCCGACAGTTACCGAATCACGATAAAAATTTTAGCCGACGAATGCCCGAAAGTCGAAGCTCTCGGAAAAAATTTTACCGATTGGGACAATCTGCGCAGAAAACTTTCCGCGATTGAATTCAAGACTTTTAACGCCGGTCGAAACCTTTCCGACGAGCAAAAAATTATCAAGACTAAAATTCAAAATCTGCGCGACGGCTACAAAGGCAAGATTAAATCTCTGCGCGAAAAATTTTTCATTGCGGACGAGGAGAAACTTATTTCAGACTTGCGCGAACTTCACGAGCCGATTAAAGAACTTGTGCGCGTGACGAAAAGTTTTGCAGAAAAATTTTCTGCCGCCAAACGTGAACGCGGGATTATCGATTTCGCGGACATGGAACATTTCGCGCTGAAAATTTTCGAGACTTCGCCCGCCGTCACCGAAACTTACCGCGAAAAATTTAAATTCATCATGGTCGACGAATATCAGGACACAAACGGCGTGCAGGAAGCCATTGTCCAAAAAATTTCTCGCGGCGACAATTTATTTTTCGTCGGCGACGTGAAGCAGTCGATTTACCGTTTCCGCCTTGTCGATTCAAAAAATTTCCGCGACAAAATGACCGCTTACAAATGCATCAACCTCGCGCAAAATTTCCGCAGTCGCAAGCAGATTCTTGACGCGGTGAACGAAATTTTTAAGCGACTCATGATCGGCGACGCAACCGAAATTATTTACGACGACGCGGCGGCTTTGAAGTTGGGCGCAAATTACGCGGGCGGCGAAAATTATTTTGACGAACGCCCCGAAATGTTCATTATCAACGACGAAAAATCCGACGGCGACGACGACGACAGTAAGTCGATTGCGCTTGAAATGCGTTTTATCGCGGGCAAAATTCACGAACTGATTGCATCGAAAAAACTTGTGCGCGACGGCGAAAGTTATCGTCCCGTCGAATTTCGCGACATCGTGATTCTGCACAAATCGCCGAAGCCCAAAGCGTTCGAGATTCTTGACACGCTGAAAAAATTCGGCGTGCCGGCTTACGTGCCCGACGAAGAAAATTATTTCAAGGCGGCGGAAATTCAAGTCATGCTGTCGCTGTTGACGATTTTGGACAACGCCCGCCAGGACATCCCGCTTGCGGCGGTCATGCTCAGCCCGATTGGAAAATTCAGCGCGGAAGAACTTGCGGAACTTCGACTTGCCGAACGTTACGCGGATTTTTATACGGCGGTGGAGCGCGGCTCGGACAAGTGCAAAAATTTTTTGGCGACAATCGAACGTTGGCGCGACGAAGCCCGTCAATTAAGCGTGCCGGAACTTTTGAGCGCGCTTTATCGCGAAACGGGCTATTATGATTTTGTCGGGCGACAGGAACGCGGCGCGGTTCGTCAGGCGAATTTGCGAATGTTAATCGACCGTGCAAAAGATTTCGAGGAGACGAACGCTCGCGGGCTGTCGCGTTTCATCGAATACGTTCAAAAACTGCGCGGGCTCGGCAAAGATTTATCGAACGCCAAAACGCTCGGCGAAACCGAAAACGTCGTGCACGTCGTCACGATTCACGGCAGCAAGGGGCTTGAATATCCCGTGGTTTTCGTCGCGGGTCTCGGCCAAAAATTCAACACGGACGATTCGACGAAGGGCACACTTTTTCACCACAGCGAACTTGGTATCGGCGCACATCGCACGCCCAAAGGCTCGCAGATGAAAATCAAGACGATTGCAACTCAAGCCGTATCGAAAAAAATCGCGGAAGAATCACTCGCCGAAAATTTGCGGACGCTTTACGTTGCGTTGACGCGGGCGCAAGAAAAATTAATTCTCGTGGGCACGGCGTCACCTTCACGGCTCGCAAAACTTCAGCCCGTCGAAAATTTTTCCGCGCAAGAAATTCTATCGGCGAATCAATTTTTCGATTGGCTGTTGCCGATAAAAGACGCACTCGAAAACGTCATTCGCTCGGAAATTATTTCGCGCACGGCAATTTTGTTGACGGTACAGGAACGCTCGATTGACGCCGCGCAGGAAAAAATTCTTCAACCGCCCGAAAAATTTCAACCGACAACGGAAAATATCCCCGCGAAACTTTCGGTCACGGAACTCAAACGACGCGCCGAAGAGGACGAACTTCCGCAACTCGACGCCGTTACGAAAAAATCTGCCGCGAAATATATTTATCGTCGCCCGAATTTTTTGCAGACGAAAAAACTTTCCGGCGCGGAATTCGGCACGCTCATGCATAAAATCATGCAAAGCCTAAATTTGAGCGGCGACTTGTCCGCGAAGGGAATTTCCGCGCAGGTTGACGAACTCGCCCGACGCGAAATTATTCCCGCCGAACACGTCAAAAATGTTCGCACGGACGAAATTGCTAAATTTTTCAAAACCAATATCGGGAAACGTTTGCTCGCCGCGACGGAAATTTATCGTGAAATGCCGTTTAGTCGCCCGATTGACGCGAAGAAATTTTTCAACGTCGACGAAAAAATTTTTGTCC
>CAMUZL010000252.1 GCA_947165185.1 uncultured Selenomonadales bacterium | reverse complement strand
CTTCGCCGGTTTTCATTTCGGCGATTTTGCCTTCGTGCAGACACATGCCGCCCATAAGTTGCACGTCGAAATGACGCATTCCCAAAACTCGACGCGACGCCTCACGACACACGGCAAAAGCTTCCGGCAAAATATCTTCCATTGTTTCGCCCGCGTTCAATCGTTCGCGAAAAGTGTCCGTCGCCGCCGTAAGTTTGTCGTCGGTGAAATTTTGATACTGCGCCTCCAGTGCATTGATTTTATCGACAGTCTTCTGAAGACGTTTGATTTGCTTTTCGTTGTCGTCACCCAAAAAAATTCGCTTCAAGAAATCGAACAAAGTTATCACTCCCCGAAAATTTTTCGCGGAAATTATAGCAAAGTCACCGCGTAAAAAAAAGCCCCCGCGAAATTCCGTGACGCTTGAGTTTTTCGCAAAAAATTTTTCAAAAGCATTGCTTATTACTCTGTCATATGTTATTTATTTCAACAGCAACGGTTCTTGTTTTTTTCAGGGATGAGGAATTTTTATGGACACGCTCACTTTTGAACTGCAACGGTTTGCGAATGGTGTATCCGTCACCAACTCACTCAACAACACAATAATCACGGGCACAGTGGATGACGATTTCATCATAAACTACGGCTCCAACGTAACAATCGTAGCGGGCGCGGGAAATGATTCCGTCACAAACTACGGCGATTCGGCTTCAATCAACGCGGGCGTGGGAAATGATTCCGTTTTTATTGATGGCTCGGCGGGCGGTTATCAGACAATCGTTGCCGGTGACGGCGAAAATACCATTCGTGTCGGCGAACGCGACGAGACTGCGGAAAAACGCTATTACAACAACATCAACGCGGGCGACGGGAACAATTACATCAACAACAGCAACGTTGAAAGGTCGACAATCAGCGCGGGAAGCGGCAACGACACGATAATCACGGGCGGGGGCAGCAGCGGCAATGTTAGTACTTCAATCAACGCGGGTGCGGGCGACAATCGAATCACCGTCAACAGCTCCATGTCAAACGGCAGAATTTATGCGTTCGGCGGCAATGATTATGTTTCAATCGCAGGCGACGGCTCGAACAACATCATTTCGGTCGGCGACGGCAGGAATACGATTTACACGAGCGACTACTACGACACCAGTTACAATGCGTACAACACAATCACGGCGGGCACGGGCTCCGATTTGATTTACACGAGTGAAAACTCTTCGTTCATCAATGCGGGTTCGGGACGCAACTCAATCACGCTTGCGGGCGGACAGGGCAACACCATCGTAACCGGCAAGGGCAACGACACAATCAATCTTTCCGAAAACGCGAACAACAACGTGATAATTTTCGGCGGCGGCAACGATCTTGTCGTGAATTATCATTCGGGCGACACAGTCAAGGCACCGGGTGCGCTCACTCAAAATATCGTCGGCAATGACGTGATTTTGACGGACGGCACGAGCAAAATGACACTCAAAGGCGCGGCGGACAAAACTGTCAACACGGCAACACTTTCCTCGAACGACAATGTTTATAAAATTCTTATCGCAGACAGAACTGTTGGCGATACTGTCATGCCAAACGGCAAAATCGACACGACACCCGCCGATACGACACCCCCTGATACGACGCCTGCAGACACTACAACTTTAACCGTCACGAATTCGACAAAATCGCCCGTGACGATTGGTTCTGCCGTGAAAACTGTCGACGCCTCAAGCCGTACCAAAGCAGTTA
The DNA here is from genome assembly GCA_947165185.1 of uncultured Selenomonadales bacterium. Lineage (GTDB taxonomy): Bacteria > Bacillota > Negativicutes > Selenomonadales > Selenomonadaceae > Quinella. The sequence continues at coordinate 1,361 of CAMUZL010000252.1, read as the reverse complement.
AAATCACGGGCAACGATTTGGCAAACTCAATCGTCGGCGGCTCGAAAAATGACACGCTTTACGGCGGCAAAGGTGCCGATACACTTCGCGGCGGCAGCGGCAACGATAAACTCTACGGCGGGGCGGGCAACGATTTACTTTCGGGCGGCAAAGGTAGCGATTCGCTCTGGGGCGGAGCCGGCAACGATTCACTTTGGGGCGATTCCGGAAAAGACACGTTCATTTACGGTAGCGGCGACGGCAAAGATGTCATCTTCGGATTCGACGATACCGACATGCTTGAAATTATGGGTGAATTTTCGACTTCAATGAACAAAAACGGCACGGAAATTTATTTCAAAGTCGGCTCAACCTCTAAAGCTATCACGCTGAAAAATTTTGGCGACACGACGACTTTCAACGTCAACGGCGACGATTACAAAATCAGCGGCTCAAAGCTCGTCAAAAGTTGAGTGCGTAATTTAAAATGTATTTCCCGTCGAACGCGGCGGGATTTTTTTACGACGAAAACGAAAATTCTGTAACGCTCGGTTTGGTAATGAAAAATTTTTCGGCTACAACTTTCAACGTTCTTGCCGACGGAAAAAGTTTCGCCCTGACGAAATAAAATTTTTAACCGCGCTGAATTAACCGCACAAAAAAATCCCTCGGGCGGGCGAGGGATTTTTTCTGTTTGTTGAAGTCGTCATGGACTTACAAAATTCTGCGTGCGCCGATGTAGCGCGTGCTGTAATAAGATTCGTTCAGCGAACTGATCGTTACGCCGCGGCTGGAACTTGCATGGATAAAATTACTGTCGCCGACGTAAATCCCGACATGCGACGCGCCGTAAGTGTAGGTCGTGAAGAAAACCAAATCGCCCGGAACGAGTTCGGCCGTGGAAATCGGCGTGCCTTCCTCGTATTGGACATCGGCAGTGCGCGGCAAGCTGACACCCGCGTTGGCGAAGACGTATTGCACATAACCCGAACAGTCAAAGCCGTAAGGCGTCGTTCCGCCGAAAACGTAAGGCACGCCCATGTAATCCATCGCCGAAGAAATAATTCTGCGCGCAATGTAATTCGTGCCGCGGCTGATGTCGGGCATGTCTCTGCCCAAAAGCGCCGCATAAGTCGCAGGGCCAATCAAGCCGTCCACGTGGATGCCGTTTGCCTTTTGGAATTCTTTAATGGCCTCGACAGTCGCCAAACCGAAATCGCCGTCCGCCATTACGTCGTAGCCGAGTGCGACAAGTCTGCCTTGAATCTCTGCAATTTCCGAACCTTGGTCACCGACTCTGTAAGCCTGTGCCGCAAAAGTCACGGGCGCACAGAACGCCAACAAAACCATCACCATCATCAACGCTCGCAAAAATCTCCTCA
>CAMUZL010000251.1 GCA_947165185.1 uncultured Selenomonadales bacterium | reverse complement strand
TTTTAGTTGACAAATTTATTGCGGATCGGCTTTCTAAAAATCAGCGCGTTTCATTTGACGAAATATTTGCGTTACTGATGGCGAACGGATTTATGCCGTGCAATTTGTATGCAATATTAACAGGCTTTCTAATGAAGGAATACGCGAGCGAGCGATATCGATACGTGGAGGGGAGTGCCGCCCGCGTCTGTGACGCGGGCGGCACTCTAACCCCCGAGCGTTTGGCGACGTTCGTTGCGGACAGCATGAACCATATCCTTTCACCTAAAAAAAATCATCGCGAAATGTTTATGGAAATCATGTCGAAAGGTCAACGTGAATTCTTAAAATTTTCGCATGAAGTTTTCGGGACGGCTGAAGATATGGCGATTGAACAATCGTCGAACAAAATACGAGTTAGATTAAACGAAACGAATCGAATTTTGTGGTTAAGTGAACGGATTGCGTCGGAACAATATAAGCCTTTTTGTCGACAGCTTATTCAATTAGTAAACGCGCAGGATGGAGATTTTGTATCCGGAATGGTCAAACAGATGGGCAATTTTTTGCTGACAAGCAGTTTTCATCTTCGTCGATTGAAAGCGTTGTTGACCGGCAAAGAATCAAAGTCAGCACTTGAAAATTATTTGCGGGAATATTCGGCAGTCACAGATATTGTCGATATAGTTCAAAAAAAATTAACGGGCGAAACGTTATGGTCGAAAACTGCGGCGAACAAAGTCATTGATAAATTGTCATTAGAATACAAAATTATGATGGCAAGTCGAGCTGTCGGAATTGAAGCGGGAACATTCGAGAAATGCATTGAATCATGGATTGAGCAACTCAAATTTGTTCGTGTGCCGAGTGAAATTTTAACTGAACAATTCCCAACGTTATCAAAATTCTTTGAGACACTGAGGGGGCTTGTAATTCGCGGCGAATTATCGGACGATCGGCGAGAAAGTTTTTTGTCAGTGTTGATGGAAAATGAGGGGCAGATACGAACGATATTGAACGGCGAATTTCGGATTGTGACGCAACAATTTTCGGAACAACTTGCGGAATTGAGCGCGTCGGACAAGAAAAAAATTATAGCGAGCTTGCCGACAAGTTCATTTGTTGACGGGCGGAAAGAATTTGAACGACGATTGACATTACTGGCGGAGGACGCGAAAAATAAACGACGGAATTCCGATTTGAAACAGCTGTGGAAAAAACTGACGTTAAGCGAAAGTCCTCAAGCTTGGTCGCAAAAAAATCGAACACCAATTCTTTTAATGATTACAGCAGAGGAGCGAGCGACGGCGCGTCGGGCATTCGCGGTGATTACAGACGAAACGGCAAACTCGGTTGAAATAGAATTTGCAGCGCAATATTTGAATTCAAAATCGTTACTTCAGGAGCAATTAAATGACAAAAATTACATTGACGAAATTTTCAAAACAGAATTACTCGGCGATAAAAGTTTTTTGCTGAGTGATTTGGAGGAAGTTCGGACGTTGTTGGAAAAAAATTTCGGCGAGGCGTACACGTGGAGCGAAAGTTCGGAAGTTCAAATCTTTCTTGAAAAAATGGCGCGTGAGAAATATTTTTCGGGAGCAAGTGAACGTGCAGCGAAAAAATTAAAAATGATGGACAGCGAACGAGCGAAAGAATTTCTGCTTAAATTAATTCGCGGCAATTATGCGGTCGGCATTGAAATATTGCGCGGTGGTGAAGAATGAACGAGGCGAAGGCGAAAATTACGGCGTATTTGAACGGCGTAGATAAACATGCATTTTTCATTGCGGCGGACGGTGCGGAATATTTGGAGCTGAAAAATTTTTTGCGTGATTCGGCGGCGATTCGAGTCAGCAATTTTTGTCACGGCAACGGTTTTCCAGATTGTGACGCATTCATTGAGTCGGTGCGAAATTTATCGTGCAACACAATATGTTTGGGCGTTGGTGAATCTGCGTCGTTAAGTGGGAATTATCGATTGATAAATCGGATTCGCTCTTTGACTTTTTCAAAAAAAATGTTGGTGTTGTGTCGCGGCGTGAAAAATTTCTTATTACGGATGGCTGCGGAAAATCCGAAGTTCCGAAAAAATTTAAGCGTCGTGGAATCGGCGGGTAGCTTTTCCGTAACACAATATTTGCCGAATCTTGGCGTCAAAACTGTGGCGAAAAATTTCCGCGAACTTCTGCGAATTCTTGAAGACGGGGCTACGGGGACGGTCGAAGTCAACTCGGAATTACCTCTTGAAAAAGTTTTTCGAGTGGCGACGGCGTACGATGCGATAAAATTGCGCGAACCGGAATTTCGGGCACCACGGACGGCATTGACTGAAGCTCAATGGCGAAAAGTTTTGAGTGGTGACAAAACTTGGTCAAGATATTTGCGCGGATTTGACGAAGGTTTTGCGAACGAATACGAACAATTTGCCTTTGAGCAGTCAGCGAATTTCGAGGAATTTGAACGAAATATTTTTCATGCGCTTTTGAAAGTCAATCCGAGTGCGCGAGAATTCGATAAACTTTATCGTTTGCGAAAAGTTTTAGTTGCAGGTGACGAAAAATATTTGTCGAGTTATGTTGAGGCGGCGAAAACTCTGGGAACTGACGGACTTCATTATTTGACGGACAACACGCTTTTAGAATTTCGGGCAGCAATTGAGTTGGTGGAGTTTGCGGCGAATCGTTCCGTTCTTGAAAAAAATTTTCCGGCGGCGCGAAAATATTTGGAGGATTATGATTTTGGTGACGAGCGGTTGACTAAATATTTTCGGCGATACAAGGAGCTGAAATTACTTAACATTATTTCTGAAGAATTTTTGTTGCAGGTGGCGCAGAATTCAACGACGCGGATTTATAATGAGCAAGAAACTCGGCAAGCGGTTTTGGAGCAGACGGGCGGCGGAAAGCTATATTGGCTGGACGGCTTGAGTGTTGACTTTTTAAGTTATATCAAGTTGCGTCTTTCCGAAATGGGTTTTCGGGCGAAGATACGGACTGCGCGAGCGGAATTACCAACGTTGACTTCAGTAAACAAAAATTTTTATGAGGAGTGGCCGTGGGAAAAATTTCCGAAAAATGAGCGTCTTGATAAATTGCGGCATGGGA
>CAMUZL010000250.1 GCA_947165185.1 uncultured Selenomonadales bacterium | reverse complement strand
CCGAAAATCCGCCGGGCAACATGATAATCTGCGCGTCGCGAATTTTTTTCGCCATAACGGAAATACTTTCCTCGACCGCCGCCGGAGTCAAGTTTTTCACGACAAAAACGTCGGGGACGCCGCCCGCATTTCGCCAAACTTTCGCGCTGTCGTATTCGCAATTCGTACCGGGGAACACAGGGATAAAAATTTTTGGTTGAGCAAAATTCAATTTGGAATGTGGAATTTGGAATGTGGAATTTAACTCCGTCGAAAAACTTGTCCCCTGTCCCTTGACCCTTGTCCCTGTAGGAAAAATTTTTTCAAGCGGCTCGGATAAAGCGCGTTTCACGTCGGCAAGAGAAATTTTTTCTTCGCCGACAAAAATATTCGGCTCGGCAATCGTTTCGCCCAAAAGTTCAAAATCAAGTTCATCAATCGCCTCGACAATCAAACTGCCGTAGTTAGGGACAAGGGATAAGGGACAAGGGACAAGGGTTTTAAATCCGATGTCGTTGCCGATAGCCATTTTGGAAATCGCCGCAGAAATTCCGCCCGCCTGCACGCTCGCCGCAGAAATAATTTTTCCCGCGCAGATTAATTCATGCACACGCGAAAAATTTTTCTTCAGCTCGTCGAAAATCGGGACGCCGTCTTTATCACGCGGGCAGGCAACCAGATAAACTTTGTGACCCGCCGATTTGAATTCGGGCGAAATGACTTTTGCCGCGTCGACGACAGCAACCGCGAAACTTACCAGCGTGGGGGGCACGTGCAGATTTTCAAAAGTGCCGCTCATGGAATCTTTGCCGCCGATGGCCGCCACGCCGAAATTTTTCTGCGCCGTGAACGCGCCGAGTAATGCCGCCAACGGTTTGCCCCATTTTTCGGGCGAATCGCCGAGTTTCTCGAAATATTCTTGGAACGTCAAATAAGCTTGCGAAAAATCCGCGCCGAGAGCCGTCAATTTCGCCAATGAACTTGTCACCGCGTCAATCGCGCCATGGAACGGACTTTGCTCCGAAAGTTCCGCGTCGAATCCGAAAGTCATTGCCGTTGCCGTCGAAGTTTCGCCGTCGCAGGGAATTTTCGCGACCATGCCTTCAGCGGGCGTCAGTTGATTTTTTCCACCGAACGGCATTAAAACCGTCGACGCGCCGATTGTCGAATCAAATCGCTCGACCAAACCTTTTTGCAAGCAGACGTTCAGCCCGCGCAGATTTTCAGTAAGGGACAAGGGGTAAGGGACAAGGGACAAGTTTTTTTGTGGAGCCGTGACGTGCGCTTTGATGTGACGTTTGACGCCGTTCGTGTCGAAAAATTTTCGGCTGATGTTCACGATTTCGACGCCGCGCCAATTCATAATCATGCGGCCGCCGTCGGTGACTTCCGCCACTTCGTAAGCTTCCAAATTTTCCGCGTCGGCAAGCGCGATAAATTTTTCAACGTCGCCCGCGTCAAGCACAACCGCCATTCGTTCCTGCGATTCGCTGATTGCAAGTTCGGTGCCGTCAAGCCCGTCATATTTTTTTCGCACGGCGTCAAGATTAATTTTCAAGCCCGCCGCAAGTTCGCCGACAGCAACCGCCACGCCGCCCGCGCCGAAGTCGTTGCAACGTTTGATTAATTTCGCCGCGTCGGGATTTCTGAACAGGCGTTGAATTTTTCTTTCGGTCGGGGGATTGCCTTTTTGGACTTCCGCGCCCGCCGTCGTCAGTGATTTCGTCGTATGAACTTTGCTGGAGCCGGTTGCGCCGCCGATTCCGTCGCGTCCCGTGCGTCCGCCGAGCAAAATAACTTTGTCGCCGGTTGCGGGGCGTTCGCGAATGACGTTTTCACACGGAGCCGCCGCAATTACCGCGCCGATTTCCATGCGTTTGGCGAGATAACCTTCGTGATAAATTTCCGCAACCTGTCCCGTCGCCAAGCCGATTTGGTTGCCGTAACTGCTGTAACCTTGCGCCGCGCCGCGAGTAATTTTTTTCTGCGGGAGTTTGCCTTTCAACGTTTCGGAAAATTTTTTACGGGGGTCGGCCGCGCCCGTCACGCGCATTGCCTGATAAACGTAACTGCGCCCGCTCAACGGGTCACGAATCGCGCCGCCGAGACAAGTTGCCGCGCCGCCGAAGGGTTCAATTTCGGTCGGGTGATTGTGAGTTTCGTTTTTGAACATGACGAGCCAATCTTCGTCGCGCCCGTCGATTTTCGCAGTGATTTTTATCGAACAGGCGTTAATTTCTTCGGACACGTCAAGATTTTTCGGGCTAACGATTTTCGCGCCGATTGTGCCCAAATCCATCAGCGAAATATCTTTTTCGGGATTGCGAACGGATAAATATTCATCGAAAGCGCGGCGAATAACTTCCGAATCAATGTCGACGCCGTCAATCGCGGTCGTGAAAGTCGTATGTCGGCAATGGTCGCTCCAATACGTGTCGATAACTTTAATTTCGGTTATCGTCGGCGGACGGCGTTCGTCGTCGCGAAAATATTTTTGGCAGAATTTCAAATCGTCGAGATTCATTGCAAGCCCGCGTTCGCTCAAAAAATTTTTCAACGCGGCGTCATCAAAATCGTTGAAGTCGCGCAAAATCTCAACGTCGGCGGGAATTTCTGCGGAAACTTTCAACGTCGCGGGCAGGTCGAAACTTGCTTCGCGTGATTCAATCGCGTTAATCGAATAATTTTTGATTTTGGCAACGTCGTCCGCCGAAACGTCACCGATTAAAGAAATTACCCGCGCAGAATGAATCGTCGGCAAATCTTTTCCCGTGACGAGCTGAACGCACTGCGCGGCGGAATCTGCGCGCTGATCGAATTGTCCCGGCAAAAATTCCACGGCGAAAGTTTTTTCCGCGTCAATGTCGGCGGGCAGCTCAAAATAAAAATTATCGACGTTCGGCTCACGAAAAACGATGTCGCGAACTTTCAAAAAATCTTCGTCGCTCAAATCCTCAATGTCATAGCGAACGAGCAATCTGACGGCGGAAAGATTTTTCACGTCGAGAGTTTCTTTGAAGTCCTCAAGCAAATTTTTCGCGGGAACGTCGAAGCCCGTGCGTTTTTCGACGTAAATTCTCCGAACCATTGGCAAGCCTCCCCAAAAGTTTT
>CAMUZL010000249.1 GCA_947165185.1 uncultured Selenomonadales bacterium | reverse complement strand
GTGCCTCGACTGCCAGCCCGTACAAATTCACGAACGCGGTTTTGCAGGCTATCGGTGAATCAACCGACGGCGTCGACGATCTCAAGCAACTCGATTTGCTCAACCGTTTGACGAACGTAAAGATTCCGAAAAATCTTGCGGCGTTGTCGACAGCGAAAATTTTGCACGAAGACGTTTGCGACAAAGACGAAATGCCCGAACGCGTCTTGAAGTTCGCCGCGAAATGAATTCAATCGGATAAAAAAATTTCCCCGTCGTTGGTGGCGGGGATTTTTTTAATGCGTAATTCGTAATTCACAATGCGTAATTAAAGTCGCCTTTCATTACGCATTAAGCATTACGCATTACTAATTGCAGTTCACGTGTCGCCCACGCGGTCGGCTCCGCTGAAATAAAGTTCAAGCGCGTTGCCGTGGAAGGTGTTGCAGTATTCGTCGTCAAGCGTGAAAATTTTTCGCAGTTCGGGCGCGATAATTTGTTTGTCGGTCACGAAGGAACGCACCCACGCATCGACAAATTTTTCGTCGACGGGCACGCGCAACAGAATATCGCCGAAAATTTCCGTCACGTCGCGGCAGAAATCTTTAATGCCCTCGTGAACTTCGCTTATCTCTTTGAAGTAAGTTTGCCCCGGTTCGGGCGTGCCGAAAACGGGCTTGCCGTCCTCGTCGAAATTTTGTAACTGCGCGTCGGGCGCGGTCAAAATCGACTCGAACAGCAACTGATACTGATAAACCGCCGAACGCGTGTATTGATAGTCGTCGTCCTCGGTGAAACAACCGCGCATGAATTTTTCCGCGTAACGCCCGAAACGATTTGCCGAAGATGTCGCGAAGTAATAGCCCGTGAAATCTTTTTCGGTCAGCTGTTGCAGATAATATTGAATCGTGCCGGAATAGCCCATGTCGACGACGCCGACGTTGTCGAGAGTGCCGCCGAGACTTTCAATGTATTTTTTGAAATTTTCGCGCTCTGCCTCCGCGTGCAACAAAATTTTTTCGGCGTTATCGTCAATGATTTTTTCAACCAGCTCTTCGGAATGGTTTTCAAACAGTACGGAATCATCGGGCAGATAAATTTCCGTGTCGTCGCCCAACGCAAGCCCGAATCGTTCGATAAAAAATTTTTTCGTCGTGCCGCGGAAACGCAACTGCATTAAAGCTTTGGCGTCCTCGATTTTGTGAATCGATGCAACGGTTACCGCCCGCCGTGACGAATAAAAATATTCGCTCGGCAAAGTTTCCGCCTTCACGCGGCGCGTGACGAATTCATAAAGCGGTTGCAGAAAATATCCGTCGCGTGCCAGAAAGAAAATTCTTTTGGTGCCGTCAATGCGCGTCTTTTGAATCAGCCACAGCATGAACGTCAAAATCGGCGTGCCGTAAAACCAATAGCCCAGCTCGCGGAAATTTTTGATGATTAATCGCCCGCTGCCGCCGGTTTTTTCGTTGAACAGTTCAAACGGGTCTTGGAATTTTTTCGCAAGCACCATGCCCAAAAACATTCCAGCGAACAGGGACATTTCGCGTCCGAGTTTTTCAAGCAGATTTTTTCCGAACGGGAATTGCGACAGCAAATTTATCGCGCTCATGATGTGATAGACGCCGAAAGTTCTGTCGCCGGGCAGTTGCACGTCGCTCATTTCGTTATCGCCGATGTGGAAAAGTTTGTCGGGCGAATTCAAATTTTCTTCGATAAGTTTGTTCCAAATCGCCGCCGTGTCTTTTCGCAAGCCCGTTTCGCAGGAAATGAAAAGTTTTTCGTAGCCCGTGACGCCGCATTTTTTCAACATGCGTTCAATATCGGGCGTCTGCAGATACATATCGGAAATCAGCCAAATTTTTCGGTTAATCTTCAAACCTTCGTGGAACCAGCCGACAACTTTTTCACGCGGCAAACACAGCGCGACTTCCGTTGAAACTTCCAGCTCGCGAATTTCTCTGCAGGTCTGCGCGTCCAAATTCGCCAGCTCGCCGAACATTGCATAAATGTCGTCAAGTGTCACGTCGCCGCCTTTTTTGTGACGGGCAAGTTGTTCCGATTGAATTCTGAGCGTCGGGAAATCAATTTCGCGCCCGAGTAAATTTTCAACGCGCAACTTGATAATTTCGTTGACGTGGTACGGTTTGGCGACGTAACGCATAATCAGCGTGTCGAAAATGTCGAACGACAAAATTTCTGCGCGGGGCACGACCAGCGTCAAAGCTTCCTGTTCGTTGCGTGCGAAATATTGCCAAAGATTTTTTCCGCCGAGGTTGACGGAATATTTTTCGACGGCGGGATCGAATTCGTAATAACTCATGCTTTCGGAGCGCGCCGCCAACAAAATCGAACGTTCAAACGCGTGGGCAATCGTGCCGTCGTTTTGCCCCTGTTCGGCGGGAAAATCTTCAAACTTCAAGCCCGCGTTTAAAATTTTGCTCAAAGCCCGCGTGCGTGCCCAAAACATTGTGCCGGCAGGGAAGTCGAAATAATCGGTTACGTTCGGTTCGATTTGCGCTCGCGACAAAAGTTGCCGTCCGACTTCGCGATTTGAAAGCCACGTGAACGCCGCATACGGAACGTTGTCCGCGGGGCGCGGATAAATCACGCCGACATACGCGTTATCCATGAACGCCTTAAAAATTTTCCCGATTCGTGACGGCGTGCCCAACAGCGCGTCGAACAAATAATTTCGCCAGTTAAGTTGCTCTTCGCCCGTGTACAGTGATTTTTTCGAGTGAATGTGCGCGACGAAATCATATTTCGGCAACAAGTCACCGAAACCGACGAGGAACGGCGCAACGTCACGCCCGCGATTCGGCACCACGCGCACGAAAACATTTTCCGTGTTCGGGATTGACTCAAACGCGGCGGCAACTTTTTCGGCGGCACTTTCGTCGACAATCGAAATCAGCGCGTCGAATTTGTACGGCATGTTTGAACAGTACGCAACCATTTCTTCCAGCAAGTCAAGGTAAAAAATGTGCGCCTGAATTGCAATTTTCCCCGGTTGCTCCGTGTATTCCCCGTTGAAGGGCGTTTCGTAAATCGGCATGAAAATCGATTGAGTCGGCGCAGATTTTTTCGCCCAAAGTTTTGCGTCCTGCCAAACTTTGTAATGATGC
>CAMUZL010000248.1 GCA_947165185.1 uncultured Selenomonadales bacterium | reverse complement strand
TTGAAAGCGTCGTGGAAAAAAATTTGCAGGCGCGGCAACGTGAAGCCGAAATCGCAAAAAAAATTGTCGCCGAACACGTGGCGGCAGTTATGGAGCGTTTCAAATATCTGAAGTTTCAACCGCTAATGGCGAATTTGTCCGAGCGTGCCGAAAAAATTCGCGGGCGTGAAATTCGTCGCGTGTCGGGCAAACTTCCGAACTTGAGCGACGACGAACGAAAAGTTGTCGACCGAATGACGCGCCGAATCGTCCGAAAAATTTTGCGTATGCCGATGATGAAGTTAAACGCCTCCGCCGGCACCGACGCCGAAAATTTTTACGCGCAGGCAATGTTGGCACTTTTCACCGACGAAAGCGAGGCGAAATTTTTTGCAGAAAATTAAAATCGGGACGCGGGCAAGTCGATTGGCTCTGTGGCAAGCGGAATTCGTGGCGACGGAGCTGAAAAAATTTTTCCCCGCGCTCGAAGTCGAACTGGTTCACGTGCACACGACGGGCGACAAAATTTTAGACGCACCACTTGCGAAAATCGGCGGCAAAGGTCTGTTTACCAAAGAACTCGAATTGCAACTTGCACGCGGCGAAATTGATTTGGCGGTTCACAGCTTAAAAGACGTGCCGACGGACTTGCCCGAAGGTTTTCAAATTACGGCGATAACTCGGCGGGCGCAACCGTTCGACGCGTTTGTCAGCGGAAAATTTTCGTCGTTCGCGGAACTGCCAAACGGCGCAATCGTCGGGACATCAAGCTTGCGGCGGGCGGCTCAGCTGTTGAATTTGCGCCCCGACTTGCAGATAAAAAATCTGCGCGGAAACGTGGAAACTCGGCTGAAAAAATTGGACGCGGGCGAATTCGACGCGATAATTTTGGCAGCGGCCGGTTTGGAGCGATTGGGACATTCGGCACGAATTCGCGAACTTTTACCCGAAATAATTCCTGCGGCGGGACAAGGCGCGTTGGCGATTGAAATTCGCACGGGCGACGAAAAAATTTCCGAACTCGTCGGCAAACTCAATGACGCGGAAACTTTTTCGGCGACGACGGTTGAGCGAGAATTTTTGCGCGAAGTCGGCGGTAGCTGTCAAGTTCCCGTCGGCGTGTTCGCGCAAGTTGACGGCGGGCGATTGACTGTCCGCGCACTCATTTCGTCGATTGACGGTCAACGCGTCGTCAAAAATTCTGTGACGATTGAGCTTGCCGAAAGTGACGGTCTCGGAAAAATTTTGGCAACAAAATTGCTCAACGCCGGCGGCAGAGAAATTCTTGACGAACTGCAAAAAAACTTGTCCCTTGTCCCTTCTCCCTTGTCCCTTACAAAGGAGCTTGATTGATGAAAAATTTTTTCTCGGAATATCCCGCGCCGCAAGTTTATCGCGTGGAAAATCAAGCGGCGTATCTCGACCCCGTGCGCAAAAAGTTGGTTTTCGTCACGCCCGAAGAAACCGTCCGCCAACGTCTGATTCCGTGGTTGCTCGGTGAAATCGGCGTGCCCGAAAAATTTTTGCGCGTCGAAGGAAAATTTTCCCGCTACGGGCTGAACGTCAAAACCCGCGCAGATTTCATAATCGAAGCTTGCGACGTTAAAGAAAATTCTATTTACCCCGTCGCCGTCATAGTCTGCAAGTCGCCCGAAATTGAACTTGACGACAACGCTTTTCGCCAGATGTTTCACTACGCCGCCGATTTGGGTTGCGAATTCTGCGCGTTGACGAACGGCGAAAAATTTTTTTGTTACCGTTTCGACGGCGAAAAAAATCTTGAGCTGGACGAAATGCCGACGTATGCGCAAATGACCGGCTGAAATTTTTGACGTTGCGGGCGGTATCGGTTATAATCCCCGCGTGCCAAAATTTGTGAAAGGAGATTCTTATATGGCAAAATCAGGTAAGGCGTTTATTTTTTTTAACTGCGACGCCGGAAAAAGCGAAGCCTCGATGAATATTTTTTACAATCGGGCGGTCTACAAAGACACGAAAACTTCGCGCAAAAATCTTTGGAAAAAAATTCGCGAGGAATACGGTGCGGAACGAATTCAGATTGCGGCGGAAAATCTCTCTGCCGTCGAAAACGCGATACTCGAAGGCGATCCCGTCGAAGCCGGCAATTTTATCCAATTCGGCGCGATCTGTGCGGTTGATTGCTATTGAAAAATTTTTCGAGGTTTCCCAATGGTAGCAAAAAAAATCGCACTCTTCATCGACGCGGACAACGTTTCGTCCAAATTCGGCAAGCAGATTATTGACGAGCTGTCGCGGCGCGGCGAAATTTTTATTCGGAGAATTTACGGCAACTGGGAAAAAACTATTTTGCACGGTTGGAACGAATGCATTTTAAATTTTTCCTTGCGTGCCGTTCAGCAAACCGATTTCGTCGCGGGCAAAAACGCAACCGACATGAGTTTGACGATTGACGCAATGGACGTGCTTTACGGCGGGCGGGCGGACGTTTTCGCGCTGGTCTCCAACGACAGCGATTTCACGCCGCTTGCGATTCGTCTTCGCGAAGGCGGAATTAACGTCCTCGGCTTGGGCAACGGTCGCGCCGCGAATTCTTTCCGTATGGCGTGCAGTGAATTTATCGATTTGGATGCGCCGCCCGTTGAGGAAAAATTTCCGACGGAACAAATTTCAAAGCCCGTCAGAAAAAAGTCCGCGCCCAAAGAAAATTCGCCCGTGCAACTGAATTTGTTCGACATCGAAAAAAAAGTTGTCGAACTCAAGCCGCAGACTTCCGCGCCTGAAAAAATTTCTCCGCCGAAAGTCGTCACGCCCGCGCAAGTTCAGCCTGTTGTTAAAACGGAATCGACGCCGGAAAAAATTTCTTCGACTAAGGTTGCCGCGCAGGTTCAACCTGTCGTGAAAATTTCGTCCGTCACGAATTCCAAAGTCGTTTCGTTGAGCGAACGTCAACTGCAGAGCGAGCGCGACAAAAAAATTCAACGGGTTCACGAACTTTTAAGCGAAGTTGCCCAAATTCACGGCGACGAACACGGTTTCACTCCGCTGTGTTGGGCGGGTCAAACTTTGCGCAAAAAAAATCTCGGCTTCGGAATTAAAGATGTCGGATACAGTTCTTTCCGAATGTTTGTTGCGGCGTTCCCTAAACTTTATGAGGTGATTC
>CAMUZL010000247.1 GCA_947165185.1 uncultured Selenomonadales bacterium | reverse complement strand
AAACGAAACTCGGCAAGGCAATGCGTGCGGCAAGTTTCGACACGGAAACCGCGCAGTTAATGGGCGTCGACTCCGACAAAGTTATTTCAATGACGTTTTGTATCGGTTCGGCACTGGCGGCGGCGGCGGGCGTCCTCGTCGGCGTTTATTACAACACGATTGATCCGCTAATGGGAATTATGCCCGGCGTCAAAGCGTTCGTTGCGGCAGTTCTCGGCGGTATCGGGATTTTGCCCGGCGCAGTCGTCGGCGGAATTGTTTTGGGCGTCGTGGAAGCGTTGGTCTCCGGATTTTTGTCGTCAACTTTTCGTGACGCGGCGGCTTTCGCGATTTTGATTTTGGTTTTGCTGATTAAACCGAGCGGACTTTTCGGCAAGAATACGAACGAAAAGGTGTGAAGATATGAACTCTGCACGAAAAAGAGATTTGGTAATGCTCGTCTTCGGGCTGATTTTGTACGGCGTGTTGCAGGCGATGATAAGCACGAAAATTATCGGCTCGTTTTGGGAGCTGAACATAATTTTGATTTGCGTCAATATCATCCTGTCGGCAAGTTTGAATTTAATCAACGGCTACACGGGACAATTTTCGTTGGGGCACGCGGGCTTTATGGCGGTCGGCGCATATGTCGGCGTTGTCGCCACCGTGAAATTTGAATTGCCGCTGATTGTCGCGTTGATTCTCGGCGCACTTGCCGCAGGATTTTTGGGCTTTTTAATCGGACTGCCGACACTTCGACTGCGCGGCGACTATTTGGCGATTGCGACTTTGGGCATGGGCGAAATTGTCCGTATCGTCATCATGAACATTGATTACGTCGGCGGCGCGGCCGGTTTCAAAGGTATTCCGCATTTGACGAACTTCACTTGGGTTTTCTTTGTGATGTTGGTGACTTTGTTTTTCATAAAAAATTTCGTGAACTCGTCGCACGGGCGCGCCTGCATTGCCGTTCGCGAAAACGAAATTGCCGCGGAAGCAATGGGCGTCAACACCACGAAATACAAAGTCATGGCGTTCACAATCGGCGCGGCGTTCGCGGGCGTGGCGGGCGGTCTTTTCGCTCACCAATTCTATTTAATCAGCCCGACTTCGTTCACGTTTATGGCGTCGTTCAACTATCTGATTATGGTCGTCATGGGCGGGCTCGGCTCAATCACCGGCTCAATCGCGGGCGCGTTCGTCGTCACGTTCATTTCGGCGGCGTTGGCGTCGTTCCCCGAAGTGCGCATGATAATTTACGCGCTGGCACTGATTTTGATGATGTTCTATCGTCCGCAGGGACTTTTCGGTTACATGGAATTGACGAACCTCAAACCGATTAAAAAATTCCTCGACAAAGTTTCCGGGCAACGTGACGTTGCATCCGGTTGAGGACTGCCGCCAGAAAATTTAGACCGGTCGGCACATTTGAAACTTTGAAAAAAATTTTCGGACACTAAGGAGGCGGCAACGTGACGGATTTGAAACGCGAAATAATCGCCTTAATCGAAAGCATTCCCGACGAAAATACGGCTCTGCTCGCTCAAGTCGTGAAAAATCTGCGCGGATTGATTGACGACGCGAAACGTCAACGCAAGCAAATTTCCCGCGTCGAAGAAAATTTGGCGGTCATGGAAGAAATTGAAGCTTTGGTCGGCGAAGGACGTGACGGAACTCAAAAAAGAAGTGCTGACTTTGATTGCGTAAATTCCCGCTGAGAAAACGGCTGTGTTCGTTAAAATACGAAAAAACGTTCGTGAATTACTCGGCGTCAATTCAAAACCACGTGCGGAAAAAATTTGACAATCACGGACGAAATTACAAATTTAATCGGCGACGTATTCCGTGGTGCGATGAAGATGAAATGATGCGCGACACGGCAGAAATTCGGAGACGTCACACCACCGAAAAGAATCCGTCAAGAATTCACGAAGCGTAGTGCAAAACATTTTTTTGGAGATTTAATTATGGAACGAATTAAACTTGCGATTATCGGCGTCGGATTAATCGGCGGCTCGTTGGGCTTGTGTTTGAAAGACAAACTCGGCGACAAAATTTTTATTACGGGACTTTGTCGGACGGAAAAATCAATGCGCCGGGCAATGGAACTCGGCGCGGTTGATTTGGCGACTTCCGATATTGAAAAAGTTGTCGGCAACGCGGATATAATTTTTTTAAGCCCGCCCGTTTTGCAGATTGTCCCGACCGTCAAAAAAATTTTGCCGTACCTTAAACCCGGCGCAATTTTGACGGACGCGGGCAGCACGAAACAATTCATTTGGCAGGAGCTGAAAAAAATTCTGTCGCCCGAAATTTTTTACGTCGCGGGGCACCCGATGACTGGGCGCGAAAAATCAGGCGTCGACGCGGCCGACAAAAATCTTTTTCGCGGCAAAGCTTACGTTATCGCCGAAGACACCGGCACGCCGCCCGAAGTTCGCGAAAAATTGATGAGCGTCTTGAAGTTGACGGAAGCAAATTTTTTGACGATTGACATTGCCAAACACGACCGTTGCGCCTCGATTATAAGTCACGTTCCGCATTTGGCGGCGGCGGCTCTGGTTACGCTTTTGAACGACGCGGGCGACGACCTTGATTCGTGTTTAAAACTTGTCGGCGGCGGATTCAAAGACACCACGCGAATTGCCAGCTCAAATGCGGACATGTGGGCGGATATTTGCATGACGAACGGCGACGCCATTGCAACACACCTGCGCGACTTGCAAAACATTTTGGGCGAAGTCATCACGGCGATTGAAAACCGCGACCGTCAAGCTGTCCACGATTATTTTGCAAAGTCAAAAGCTCGTCGCGATAAAATTCTTGAGACCGTCACTTTTGACCCGAACTGAGCAACTTGACGTTGCATCCAATTTGTCGGGCGCGAATTTCAACTAAACTGTTTGGTTACTTTTTAAAAGTAACTCGACCCGAACTGAGCAACTTGACGTTGCATCCAATTTGTCGGGCGCGAATTTCAACTAAACTGTTTGGTTACTTTTTAAAAGTAACTCGACCCGAACTGAAAATATTTGCGGCGCGGCGATAAAATTTGACTTGCGATAACGTTGCGGCGTGGCTCGACAAATATTTGAACTTGAAATAATTTTCGCGTGACGTTACAAAAAAACTTGTTCCTTTAACGGAGCGGGTTTTTTTATTTTGTAACGCTGTGTCAAGGCAACGGGAATTTTCGTGCTAACGTCGAAAATATTTCGCGGGAGGAGAACAGCATGAGAATCGAAGCAGACTTCAGCAATTTCATTCATAACAGTTTGTCGGCGGTGGAAATTTTTTCCGACACGCAGTCAAGTCACGTCGTCG
>CAMUZL010000246.1 GCA_947165185.1 uncultured Selenomonadales bacterium | reverse complement strand
CCTGTTCGCGTTGCTTGACCACAATGGATGAAATGCTTGACCGGCTTATCAACAATACCGGCGTTGTCGGGAGGTAATTGACATGGGAATTCGCATGGGCAGCGCACAGTTTATGGACAATTACCAATATGCGCTTAACACTGCTTATCAAAATCAAGCAAAACTTTATGAGCAATCGGACGGTTCGTCGATTCATCGCCCCAGTGACAACCCGATGAATTACAGCAAACTCCTGCGCTATAAGGTCAGCGACCACGAAAACGAACAATATCGCGCCAACATTCAAGCCGCCTCCTCGTGGATGCACAATTCCGACGCCGTCATGATTCACATGAGCGAAATCATGAAGACAATCGAAGAAAAATCAGTCGCCGCCTCCAACGATACCAATACTCAAAGCGACTGCGAAGCCATTTATAAAGAAATGTTTTCCAACTTGCAGGAGCTTGTTGCTTCGGCCAATACGCAACTCGGCGACCGATATATTTTCGCGGGACAAAAAGATTTAACGCAACCTTTCAACCTGTCAGTCGACGATCGCTCGCGTGGCTTGCCCAAAACGCTTGACGTTCCGCAGACAAACTTTTTTAAGCCCGACGCCGCAGGCACCAACGAAAAAGTCGTGCAAATGCTCACGCTCGAAAAAAATGGCGAAACTTTTTATCTCGACACAGAGACATTGAATGTTTATTCAAAAGAACTGGTCGACAGCGCCTATAAAGATTTATCTTCGATGGGTTACACCAGCATAACCGAAGCTACCGACGCTTATAACGCCGCCAGAGCCGCCGGCACTTTGAGCAGCCTCGGTGACACTTTCCTCAGAATATTTGAAGAGGGCACAAGTCAAGGCAAGCTCACGAACTCCGCTTTCAAAGTCTCTGATTACTTCGACAAAGAAGGCTGTTTGATAGCCACTAATTCAATCACCGCTGACGGCGGAACTTTCAGCTTCTCGACGATTATGCAACGAATCGTTACTTACAACGGCGACGAAAATTTAATTTCGATGGTCAAGCTCAACGGCCCGACAGACCCGTCTTCCGATACCGTCAATTCCACGGGCAAAAGATTGTTCGGCACGGATATTTTTGACGACGAAAATTCCGGCAACGAGGCGTCCGGTTGCGCCATGCTTAACGAACTTTTGTGCATCTGTTCCAAAACACAGGCGGGCGACATTAAATGGATGTCCGCCAACGGCATTACGGTTGCGGACGTTGCGCATTCAAGATTGCTCGTCGAAGAAACACGAATCGGCACACGTCGACAACTTTTCGAGAGCGTTGAATCAATGCTCGAAACGCACGCCGACAATATCACCGAAGACATAAACAACGTCAGCGGCACGGACATTGCGCAACTTGCGACAAAGTTAATGGAGCTGACCACGCTTTACAATATGTCGCTTTCCATGGGCGGAAGAATTTTGCCGCAATCGCTTGCCGATTATCTCTAATCCGATATTTCACGCACTTCATACGCCGATTAACTCGAAGCCTTGAAAATCTTTAGCAAAAGATTTAAACTGTGGACGCCAGCGAATTCGTTGACGTCTATTGGCGTTTTTGGAATTTCATCAACAAAAATTTCTTGCCATGTTCGGCGGCAAGCAGGAAATTTCGCGGGAGGGGGTGAATTAGCATGTTGGCAAGGTTAAATATTCGACATGAATTTCCGCAGATCGGCATAAGACAGACACTCGGTCGAATCGATGAAGCGCGAGTAATTCAACCCCGTTTAAGTGGAAATTTGCGGCAACCGCAGTCGAACATGGGCGCAACTCAGCCGCCGAATATCGACATGGACAGTTACCCCAGCCGAAGAGCTTATGGCGCAAGGAAAATGGGCGACTTCACCGCCGAACGCGGGCGAAAAGGTTTTTCGGACATTAGCGCGGCGACTTCGAGACACGCCCGCGACACGTGGACCAAAATCGAAAACGGTGCCAGACGCGGCAACGACATTGTGCAAAACGCCAAAGCGGAAATGTTTTCCAAATACCAAGCGACACCGGTGTTCACTATAATTTTTCCCGCCGATGTTCAAGTTCAAGGTTATACTTCGGAGGTTGTCGGCGAGCCCGATGTCGGTGATTTTTCTGTCGATGTTGAAACCGCACCGAGCGCACAAATTCATTACACGCCCGGCAGTGTCGAAATTTATATGCAAAATGAGGGTTTCCTTCGCCAATGGCTAACGATGGGGAGCTACGACATTTATGCTTAGAGATTTTCGCACAGCAGGCAAAACAAAGGAGGATGGCTTTACATGCTTAAGGTTAATACCAGCAGATTTGGTGAGATTGAGGTTGACGAAAACAACGTCGTGCATTTTGCGAACGGAATCCCCGCTTTTGAGGGCGAAAACGAATTCGTGATTCTTCCGTATGACCAGGAGAGCCCGTATTATTTCATGCAGTCGCTCAAGACGCCGGATTTGGCTTTCTTGCTGACAATTCCGTTCCTGTTTTTCCCGGACTACACCTTCGAGATTGACGACGAAACGATTAAGGAACTCGAAATCAAAAATCAGGAAAACGTGGTTTATTACTCGATGATCACAATTCCGAACGGCTCGATTCGCTACATGACGGCCAACCTTCTTGCACCGGTCGTCCTCAACACCGACAACATGTGCGCCAAACAAGTCGTTTTGGAAAAAAGCAACTACACGACGAAACATCGCCTCTTCCCCGAATCGAAAAAGGAGGGGTGATTGATGCTTGTCTTGACGAGAAAACCTCGTCAACAGATAATGATTGGCGACAACATCGTTATTAACGTCGTCGAAGTGCAGGGCGAAAACGTTCGCATAGCGATTGACGCACCGCGAGAAATTAAAATTTATCGCGGCGAAATCTATCGTGCGATTCAGGAAGAAAACCAGAAAGCGGCCGTGCAAAAAGTTGACGTGGACTTGTTGCGCGGCGCACTGCCTCAAAAGTAACAGCCTAAACGGCCGACGATTCTTTTGCGGCGGACGATTGGCACATTTAAGGAGGAAGTGTTTTTTATGGTAGGGAAGCTAAACGACATCGTCACGGCGGCGGTCGTGCTGGACGCGACAAACAGAACAAAGTCGTCTTCGAGTGACAGTCAACAAAAAATCCAAGCGGCGGCAAAAACAGATTCGTCGGCGCAAATTCGCCCCGCAGAGACGCAACCGATAACCAAATCGGTGAACAAAATTTCGCCCAAACCTTTGGTGAAAAGCGAGCAGCCTGAGAAAAAAGTTAAAACCATTCAAGAACAAGCAGCGGACAATCTCAAGCGCAAACAGGAAATCGAAGAGCAAGAAAAGCAGTCGAAACTCGTTCCCG
>CAMUZL010000245.1 GCA_947165185.1 uncultured Selenomonadales bacterium | reverse complement strand
ATGACGTTATCGGCAACGCGAATTCAAGCGACGTGATTAATCTTGTGGCGACGACACTTGACCAAATCACCGGCTCAAACGTTGATTCAAGCGGCGTGGCTTTGAGTTTTGCGGACGGCTCAAGTTTGACGGTTGCGGGCGAAGTCAATGCAACGTTCAAACTTTCGGACGGCTCAACTTTCGTCGCGAATCAATCAACGGGACAATTCACGCGAACAAATTAATCGCTCAATCGGCAACAAAAAAACTCCCGCAGGAAAAATCTTGCGGGAATTTTTTTTGCTCAGACGAGCGGTTTACTCGAAGTCAAAATCCGTGTAGTAGTGGATGATGAAAATTTTTTTCGCGGGAATGTGGCGAATGTCGTCGACGAAACAAAATTGGCGCGTCTTCGGATAGACGAGAATGTCGCCCGCGAAAATTTCTTGGTCGTCGGAAGCGGTGAGCGTGTACGGTTCCGTTTCGCTGAACGTTGCCTCAATCAGCGGCGAAACTTCACGGTCGTCGCGCACGAGCACGAACTTATTCGGCGGGAGTTTCGCCGCGCCCTCGAAATAGTCATCCAAAGCAACTTTCAATGTGGCATCCATGATAAAACCTCCCAAAATTTAATTCCACAGGCAAGCGACAATCAACGCGGGCAGGAAATTCGCGACGGGGATTTTTTTCGCGGGGAACAGCAGATTGACGCCGATAGCGAAGATTAACACGTTGCCGACGGTTGACAGATTCGCCAGCGCAATTTCCGTCATAAACGGTTCCAAAAAGCCCGCGAAAAAAGTTATCGCGCCTTGAAAAATTCCGACGCTCACGCAGGAAAAAATGCAACCTTTGCCGAGACTCGCCGCCATAACCAAAATTATTATCAAGTCAAGCGCGGACTTTGCAATTAAAATTGTCGGGTCGTTCAACAATCTGTCGTTAATCGCGCCGATAACCGCCATTGCGCCGATGCAAACCGTCAGCGACGCCGTGACGAACGCATCAACAAATTTCGTGTCGCCGTCGTTGCCGGAACGTTTCCGCAGAAAAATCCCGAAACGCTCAACTTTACCGTCGATGTCCAAAATTCCGCCGACAGCCGCGCCGATAAGCAAGCTTGCAATTAACAACATTGCGCCTTGGAAATTCAGCGCGTCGCCCGAAATTTTCAGCAAGCCGCTCAACGAGCCGCCCGCTCCGAGAAAAATTACTGCAAGTGCGCAGGCATCCTGCAACGTCACGCGAAATTTTTCCGTCAAAAATTTTCCGCCGACAAGCCCGACAATTCCGCCGACGAAAATTCCCGCGACGTTAATCAGCGTGCCCAGTCCCGCGAAATGGAAATCCATTTACAGCAACGCCTGCCCGAAGTAAACCACGCAACCCATAATCAAAATGAACGGCAGATAAACTTTCACGGCGAATTTCATAATCTGCGACTCCACGCCGAACGCGCCGACAGCCGCCGCGCCGATTGCGATTGACTGCGGGGAAATGATTTTGCCGACGCACGAGCCGGCCGCATTCGCCGCCGCTATCCACGCTTGCGCACTTTCGCCCAAACCGATTGCAACGGCAGAATCAACTTGCAACTTGCTCAACAGCACGCAACTTGAAGTTGCCGAGCCGGTGATAAACGCGCCGATTGAGCCGATAAGCGGAGCAATGAACGGGTAAAAAGTTCCCGTCGCCGCAACCGTCGTCGTAGCAATGGCCATCGTCATTCCGCTGTAGCCCATGATTCGCGCCGTCGCGATAATCGTGATGATTGTGATAAACGTCGGTATCAAAGTTTTCAGCGTGCGGCTCAAAACGTTTGTCATATCGCCGACCGAAGCCTTGTTGACGAGACCCGCGATGACTGCCGATACAAAAAGAATTGTCGGAGTCGTTATCCACTGGAAAGAAGTCGGCGCGGCGTCGGGACCGGTGTAAATCATGACTTTGGTAACCACGGTTTTCAACACGGCGGAAACTGCAGGTATGGAGCAGATAACCAGGAAAACGAAGATGAGCAAGAAGACCAGCCAAGCGCGAACCGCCTCGCCGGTTGTGATTGAAAAGTTTTCGTCGTAATCGTCAATCTCGTATTCGGGATCTTTGACGGGGAATTTCTTCGCGTAGAGGACGACTGCCGCCATTGAGAAAATCGCACCCGCAAGACCTGCCAAGTCCGCGCCCATCGTTGTGGCACCGATTGTGGCGGGCACGGCGAATCCGAATCCGCCGACAAGACAGGCGGGTATCATTTCTTTTAAAGCTTTGAGTCCGTCGAATGCAATCAACATGACGAACGGCATAAGTATAACCATTGCGCCCAACTGCAACGTCGTGTACGTGGCAATTTGCAACGGGTCAAAATTCGTGAGCTTTGCCAGCGTCGTCAACGGCAAGCCGACTGAGCCGTAGGAACTCATTGCGGCGTTGGACAGCAAACAGACGATAACCGCGTTGACGGGTTTGACGCCGACCGTAACCAACATGCTCGCGCCGATTGCGACCGCCGTCCCGAAGCCCGACATACATTCCAGAAAACTGCCGAAGCCCCACGCAATGATAAGTATCAACATTCGTTTGTCGGTTGAGACGGAACTCAACATGTCTTTGATTTTGTCCATGCCGCCCGTGTGCACCGTCAAGTTGTACGCGAAAATTGCCGCAACGATAACTCCGAGAATCGGCCATATCGCCATAAGTGCGCCTTCGAGTGTGCCGGTCATTACGTCGGTGAGCGGCATATCGAAACATTGATTGGCGATGATTAACGAAATCACCAACGCCACGGGGCACGCCTTCCACGCCGGCATTTTTAGCACGCTCAGCGCGACAATCAGCCACAGGATTGGTGCCAAACCTTGAATAAACACTCTCCTCAATCCTTTCTTTAGGGACAAGGGACAAGGGACAAGGGATAAGTTTTTGTCCCAAGCTTAACTAAAATTTTTTGCATGTCTGCGGGAAGCGGCGCAACAAAGTTCATTCGTTCGCCCGTCGTCGGATGTATCAAATTCAACGTGTGCGAGTGCAGTGCCTGCCCGTCAATGTCGAAAAAATTTTTCCGCGCCGTGTATTTCGTGTCGCCCAAAAGCGGATGTCCGATCGCCGTCATGTGCACGCGAATTTGATGCGTCCTGCCCGTTTGCAATTTGCATTCGACGAAAGTAAACGCTTTGAAACGTTCCAGAACTTTAAACTCCGTGACGGCGGGTTTACCGCTTGCAACGATCGCCATTTTTTTTCTGTCGGATTTATCGCGCCCGATGGCTCCCGTGATAATTCCCGCGTCGTCCGTCAAAATTCCGTGAACAATCGCCAAATAAGTTCGCACGGCGGTTTTCGCTTGAATCTGCGCGGCAAGGCTCAAATGTGC
>CAMUZL010000244.1 GCA_947165185.1 uncultured Selenomonadales bacterium | reverse complement strand
TGCCCGTTCGCGGACATTCGATTGATTAAGGCGAACACGAAAAATGTTATCGTCACGGCGCAACACATGGAGTCGCTTAAACCCGGGCGCGGCATGGGGCATGTTTTGGGCGAATCACTCAAGGACGCGGGAGCCGCCGCAACTTTCCTGAATCACGCCGAAAATTCAATGACGTTGGCGGAACTGTCCAAAACAATTCAACGCGCCAAAGATCTCGACATCACGACAATCGTTTGCGCCGATTCTGTCGTCGAAGGTCAAGCCGTCGCTGAACTTGCGCCCGACATTTTGCTTTGCGAACCGACGGATTTAATCGGCACGGGTAAAACTGCGGACGATTCTTACACGATTGAAGTTTGCGAACGAATTTCCAAAATTAATCCCGACGTGGCGATTATGATTGCTTCCGGCGTGACGACGGCGGAAGATTGCTACAAAGTCATCAAACTCGGCGCGGACGGCACGGGCGCAACCAGCGGCATTTTAAAGGCACCCAATCCCGCAATTCGTGTTTCGGAAATGGCGGCGGCTATCGTCAAAGCTTACAAGGAGAGATAGATCATGACGGTTTACAAAGAAACGCTCAAGTTGCAGTCGACGGGCGGCGAGCCGACGTTCATCAACATCACGCCCGAAGTTCGCAAGGCAATCGAAAACAGCGGCGTTTGCAACGGAATTTGCACGGTAATTTCTCCGCACACAACTTGCGCGGTTTTTTTTGAGGAATTCGCTCACGACATCGAAGCGAACGGTTTGGAGTCACTGCAAGTCGATTTGAACAACGCGCTGAAAAAAATTATTCCCGACCACGTCACGAAGGAACAATACATTTACCCCGGCGAAGAACATTACAAAGCCGTCGAGTCGTGGCCGGACGCCGAAGCTTATCTGCCGAACGGAGATCGCACTGCGCTTTTCAACGGCGACGCGCACTTGAAGGCGACAATTCTCGGTTCGAGCGAAACTTTTGAAGTTGACGACGGAAAACTCGGCGTCGGCACCACGGGATATATTTATTTCGTCGACTTCGACAGAACGCGCCCGCGTCAACGCAAATGCAAAATCATAATTCTCGGCGAATAATTTGGTGATGACAAATGCGCAAGTTGATTGATGACGTGCGGTTGATTTTCAAATGTTGCAGTCTGTACTATCAAGACGGCGTCGGGCAAAAAGAAATTTGTCAAATTCTGGGCATTTCGCGCCCGACGGTTTCGCGCATGTTGAACGCGGGCAAAGAACTCGGCATTGTCAAAATCGAAATTCACAACCCCGACAATTTGTTATACGGGAAATTGGAACGCGAACTTGAAAAACTTTTCAACCTGCAGGAAGTCATCGTCGTACCGTCAAACCCGCTTGCCGAAAATCCGTCGCTCAATCCCGAACTCGGTCGCGCCGCGCTGAAATTTATCGCACGGATTTTACGCGACAAAGATTTTGTCGGCGTGTCAAT
The DNA here is from genome assembly GCA_947165185.1 of uncultured Selenomonadales bacterium. Lineage (GTDB taxonomy): Bacteria > Bacillota > Negativicutes > Selenomonadales > Selenomonadaceae > Quinella. The sequence continues at coordinate 1,916 of CAMUZL010000244.1, read as the reverse complement.
GGGCTCAACTTTGCAAAACGTCGCCCGCGCAGATTTTTTCGTCGCGAACAAAATTTCTTGCACGTTTGTTCCGGTTTTGGGTGGCGTCGGCGAAAGTCGTCCCGATTTGCATTCAAATTATTTGGCGCAGGAATTTGCTCAGCGTTTCGGCGGAGACTGTGTGCAACTTTTTGCGCCCGCGTTATTTTCCAAACGTTCGTTGCTTGAAGAATTCCTCAACGAAAAAACAATTCGCCGCGTGACGGATTTTTATCCGAAACTCGACGCGCTGATTTTGGGAATCGGCAGCGCGGACGCGGAAAATTCCACACTGTTCCGCACGGGCTACGTCGACCAAAGAACGCTTGCGAATTTCGGCAGGCGCGGGGCTGTCGGCGATATTGTCTTGCGCTACTTCGACATTGACGGCGACACGAAAAATTTCGACGAATTCAACAGTCGCGTCGCGGGCATAAACCTTTCCGTGCTGAAAAAAATTCCGTGTCGCGTGGGCGTGGCGGGCGGCGCGAAAAAAATTCGTGCGGTTGCGGGCGCGATTAACGGCGGATATTTAACCGTGCTGATAACCGACATCGATTGCGCACAAGGTCTGCTGAATCTCCGAAAAAATTTTTCAAGCGCGGAGCCGTTAATAATTCCTAACTCCTAATTGCTTTTTCAAGCCGCGAAAACATTTTTGCCGACGTTCAAGTCTAAAACTTTTGCAACGAAAGATTTTGTGCTATCATGCAAGCCGCAGTTTCAAAAAATTTTCTTCCTGTCAGGAGGCGTTTATTTATGGAAGCTATTGCTGCTGTGGCAAACGGTTTCATGGACTTGTTCCGTGCCGGCTCGGAAACTTTTATCAGCTGGGTAACGGGCATTATTCCGCTGGTCGTCATAATGATGACGGCGGTCAATTCGCTCATCAAACTTATCGGCGAAGACAGAGTAAACGGTGTGGCGGAATTCGCGACGAAATACACAATCACGCGCTATACGATTTTGCCCGTGCTTGCCGTTATTTTCCTGTGCAACCCGATGGCTTACACTTTCGGGCGTTTCGTCGAAGAAAAACACAAGCCCGCATTTTACGACGCGGCAGTCAGTTTCGTGCATCCCGTCACGGGACTTTTTCCGCACGCGAACGGCGGTGAACTTTTCGTCTACATGGGCATTGCGGCGGGCATTACGCAACTCGGCTTGTCGCTCGGCGATTTGGCGGTCAGATATTTCATCGTCGGCGTTATCGTCATTTTGATTCGCGGCATTGTCACCGACAGAATTTACGCGCACATGAGCAACAAGAAGTAAAGGAGGTCGATGAACATGTCATATAAATCAGTTACGATTAAAGCCGGCAAAGGCGGATTCGGCGGCCCTTTGACGTTGGTGCCGACAGACACGCGCAACAAAGTCGTCAGCATAACCGGCGGCGGAATTCATCCGATCGCGGCGAAAATCGCGGAAATGACCGGTTGTCACGCTGTCGACGGATTTTCGACGGGCGTCCCCGACAATGAAATTCTTGTCGCGATTGTCGATTGCGGCGGCACGGCTCGTTGCGGCGTCTACCCGAAAAAAAGAATTTTCACCGTCAACGTTTTGCCCGTTGGACAAACGGGGCCGCTTGCAAAATTCATCACGCCCGACATTTACGTTTCCGCCGTCGACGAAAGTTGCATAAGTTTTGCGGACGACAGCGCAGTTTCAAAGGCAGGCACGCCGACAAATCCGACTTCCGCGCCGAAAACCAAAGCGCAGGCAAAAGCCGAAGTTGCCAAAATGAACGAAGGCAAGCCGAAAAATCTTGCGACGCGAATCGGTATTGCAATCGGCGGCGTCGTCAATAAATTTTACGCGGCGGGGCGTGAAACGATTGACATCACGATTAAAACAATTTTGCCGTTTATGGCGTTCGTCTCAATGATTCTCGG
>CAMUZL010000243.1 GCA_947165185.1 uncultured Selenomonadales bacterium | reverse complement strand
CGATTGATTGAGCGTCCTTGACGGTGCCCATGCCCGCGTTATAGCCGCTGACCGCGCCCGTGTCGACGCTGTAATCGTTATCCGCGCCGAGAACAATTCCGCAGTTTTGCAACAGACTTTGATTCGCGCCCGCAGTCGCCGTGACGGAAGCAATGTCGTTGACGAAATGATTCACCGCGTCTTGAAGTCCGGCGAAATGTGTCGTCGTCCTTATCGCGTGGTCGAGAACCGCAACGCCGTCCGCCGTCGTGTCGTTCGCGTAAAGTTTGAGGACGTTCATAAAATTTTTCATGGTATCAACTGAGGTTGACATTGAATCACTTCCTTTCGGTTTGAAAAATTCTGCGCGGACAAAAAAAATCCCGCCGTCTTGACTGGAAAAATTTTTTTGCGAAGCCGCGCAGAAATCGCCAACAACAATATCCGACAAAATCAATATTGCAAAGTGTAAAAAGTATGATAAAATGTCTCCGCTTAGCGCAGGCAGAATTTTTTTCCAACAGAAGGGAGCTATCCGACAGATGTGGGGTTTTTTTGGCGGTTTGTCGCACGACATGGGAATTGACCTGGGGACGGCGAACACTCTTGTACACGTCAAAGGTCGTGGGATTGTCCTGCGTGAACCTTCGGTCGTAGCGATAAAAAGTGACACGGGCGAACTCTTGGCGGTCGGCGAAGAGGCAAAGCAGATGATTGGTCGCACGCCCGGCAACATAATTGCGATTCGCCCGATGAAAGACGGCGTCATTGCCGATTTCGACGTGACGCAGGCAATGTTGAAATATTTCATCGGCAAGGCAATGAATTCAAAATCTTTCGTTCGGCCTCGAGTTGTCGTCGGCGTGCCTTCGGGCGTCACCGAAGTCGAAAAACGCGCAGTTATCGACGCGGCTCAACAGGCGGGCGCACGTGAGGCATATTTAATCGAAGAACCGATGGCGGCGGCTATCGGCGCGGGTCTTCCCGTCGAAGAGGCAACCGGCAACATGGTCGTCGATATCGGCGGCGGCACAACCGAAATCGCAGTCATTTCACTCGGCGGCATTGTCGTGAGTCGTTCGATTCGTATCGGCGGCGACGAAATGGATTCGTCGATAATCCAATACATTCGCCGCATGTACAGCTTGATGATTGGTGAACGCACGGCGGAAGAAATCAAAATCAAAATCGGCACGGCCATTGTTATGCCCAAAAACGATAAGTCGATGCAAATTCGCGGGCGTGACTTGGTCAGCGGTCTGCCGAAAACCGTCGAAGTCAAATCCAGCGAAGTGCGCGAAGCTCTCGGCGAACCGATTTTTAAAATTGTCGACGCGGTCAAAAGCACGCTCGAAAAAACTCCGCCCGAACTTGCCGCCGACATTATGGATCACGGCATTGTTATGACGGGCGGCGGCGCGCTCCTTGCCAATCTCGACAAATTAATTTCAAACGAAACGGGAATGCCGGTTATCGTCGCGGACGACGCGTTGAGTTGCGTCGGCGAAGGCACGGGCAAATCGCTCGAAAACATGAACTTGCTTAAACGCGTCGTTATGACATCCAAAAAGCTGAGACAATGAATAAAAAGCTTCGCAAGGAAAAATCGACGGACATAAAAAAAATCGTCGCGCTGATTTTCGTATTCGTCAGCGTTTTTTGTGCTGTCTTTTTCGCCGCAAGAAGTAAATTCGCAACGCCCGTCACGGACAAAACCGCAATGGCAATCGTTGCGCCGTTCCAGCGGGCTTTTTCGTGGGTTGGCAGTCAACTTGCATTCATTAAAGATACCGTTACGGAAATTTCCACGTTGCACGAACAGAATAAACAACTGCGCGAGGAAGTCGAATTGCTCAGAGCGCAAAATTTGACGGCGTCGGAATACGCGTCGGAAAATCAACGCTTGCGGGATTTGCTCGGCTACAAAAAAGTTGCGATACAATTCGACTTGGTGGCGGCGTCGGTTATCGGGCGCGAGTCGGCAACGTGGTCAAGCGTTATCGTCATAAATCGCGGAACACTTGACGGCGTGGCGAACAATATGGCGGTCGTCACCGAAATGGGTTTGGTCGGGCACGTCATGGAAGCCGGAATAAATTCGTCGAAAGTTCAACTTTTACTTGACCCGCGCTCGTCCGTCGGCACGCTGATTCAACGTCCGGAGTCACGTGTTGCCGGTATCGTCGAAGGCGACATTAAAAATCCGAATCACCCGAAGATGGTCAACATCCCGAAAGATTCGGACGTGAAAGTTGATGATATGGTCGTCACGTCGGGATTCGGCGGCGTCTACCCGAAAGGAATTGTCGTCGGCAAAGTTGTCGAGGTGCACAACGAAGAAGCCGGTTTGCTCAAATACGGCGTGATTGAAACGTCCGTCAACTTCCAAAAACTTGAGGACGTGGCGATTATCGTTGCGTCAAGGGAAGCTCCGCCCGAACCGTTGCAACCTCCGCCGCAAACGCCGGGCACGGAAACGGATCCTTACGAGACCGCGCAGAAACTTCAGGCGGCACAGCAACAAATTCAAGACGCACAGCAACAAGTTCAGGACGCGCAGAAAGAACAACTTCAACAGGCGGGCTACGTTCCCGAAAATTCGCCGCGTGAAGATTTTTCGTCCGAAAACCGCGAGGAGGCGTGGCGATGAAAGTTATCGGGCTGTGGGCAATGTTGACGATTGTGCTCTACGCCCTGCAAACTTCGCTGTTGACGTTCGTGAACTTCGACGGTTTCAGCGCGAATTTGTTGCTGTTGTTAATCGTGTCGGTTGCGTTCCTTCGCGGGCACAAGTACGGAATTTTTTTCGGCTTTATCGCGGGAATTTTGCAAGACTTGACTTCGGGCAGTTATTTCGGATTGGCGACGTTCAGTTATATGACAATCGGATTCGTCTTCGGAAAATTTTCCGTCAATCTTTTTCGCGAACAGGCACTTTTGCCCGTTATCGGCTCGATACCCGCGCTGGCGTTCCATTTCGCGATAGTCATAGCTTTTTTGTTCATGCTGGACAAACAAATTGACGCGGTGAAATTGTGGCGGTTTGACTTTTGGCCGACGGCGATAATGCAAGTCGTTTTGGCTTATCCCGTGCATAAAATCGTTTGCGAATTGAACGAATACGCGAAAAAACATCGTTAGGAGCTTTGAGCTTTGAGCTTTAAGCTTTGAGTTGATAAGGAGGAATTTTTTTTGAAAGTCACAGAGCAAGACATTAAAACCGTGGCAAGTTTGTCGCGGCTGAAAATCCGTCCCGAAGAGACCGCCGAGGTTATCGAACAGCTCGACAAATTTTTGACTTACGTCGAAAATCTCAAGGCAATCGACACGACGAACATTGAGCCGACAACTTACGCGTTGCCGATGCAAAATGTTTTTCGGGCGGACGAAGTCAAACCGTC
>CAMUZL010000242.1 GCA_947165185.1 uncultured Selenomonadales bacterium | reverse complement strand
GCATTATGGCGAACATTTACAAGAACGCCAAAGCCAACGCCGTCGAATTCGGCGAACCCGATAATCTGGTTATGGGCGCGAATATTGCCGGCTTCAAAAAAGTTGCCGAGGCGATGACCGCTCAAGGTCTCGTGTAAAATTTTTCGCAGAAAAAAAAATCAACCGCTCGATAAATCGTCGGGCGGTTTTTTCGTGCACAAATTTTATTGCGGCGGATTAAGTTGCCGAACATTTCCGTTGTTCAATGTCAAAATTTCAAAATCAAAACTTCCGTTCAAGCCGCGATTCATAAGTCGTGACATCAACATTTTGCGGGCATTTTCGTCAGCGCGAAGCAACAAACCTTGTTGTATTTCTTGTTGCCCGTACTCCTCAACTTTGGCGGCTATCAATGCGTTTTGCTCTTCGGGCTTGAAGTGTTTGACGAAAATTCCCGTTTCTTCTTCGTAAACTCTGACAGTTTTCATGTCGGCGTAGATGTCCAAAATTTTGCTTTGCGGGATGAAAATTTTCACTTTGTCGCCGATGAGTTCTTCCCGCGTATTTTCTTTGTCGTTCAAATCGAAGCCGCAAACGATTGTGCCCGAATAAGTTATCTTGAGTTTGCGCGATGTGCCCGGCACCTGAACGTTCAGCAACGGAATTTTTTTGTGTTCGTCGATCAAAATTTCTTCTGAAAATTTTTCTCTGACCAGTGCAAGCTCGCACACGTCTTGAATTTCTTCGTAAACGATGCTTTGCAGTTGCTCGAACGTCATTTGCTCTTCTTTCAGCTTGCGGTGTTTCATAAAGAAATAAATCGCCGCGCAGATTACCGCCGCAAATACAAGCAAAATCGCCAACGTTGAGCCGAACGATTGAGCCACAGTTATCGCCTCCTGCTTAAAGGTAACGGCTTTTCAGGTCGTGAACCATTTTGATATAAAGTTTTTTGCAGGAAAGATTTTCGCCGCGCTTTATGAAATTCAAACAAGGCTCAAGATATTTTTCGCGAATGTTCTCGTAAATCTGCGCGGCGTCGGCAAGACGATTAATTCTGTCGACGATTTTCGGAGCAACGGCGTAATATTCGGCGATTAAATTTTTTCCGTCGGGTTGAGCCGTCAACCAGCCGTCGCGAAATTTCCTGAACGCCGTAAGTTCTTCGCAGTCATCGGGCTTACCCAAACTTTCACAGACTGCAGTTGTAACGAAGCAGCCGCCGTTGTTTTGCTGAGAATTCCGCGCATTTTCCGCCTCACGAAATTGTTGCAGGAGCTGTTGAGCGGCGTCGCGTGTCGAATAAATTTCGCTCCTTGAGGCAAGTTGCAACAGTTGCTTGATTTGCTCGAAGTCGTCACTTTCCATATTCATCATGCACAACGCAAGACCCAAGGCCGCTTCCGAATTGGAATTGTCGCTGCGAAGTGCCAGCCCGAAAAAATATTCCGCCGTGTCGAAAACTTCGGCGTTGAGATACAAATTTCCCAGACACGTCGCCGAAAGAGAATCGCCGTTAATATTAACGTTTCGCGTCCAAAAATTTTCGGCAGACTTGAAGTCTTCCTGCGCGAAAGCAATTTCGCCCAAGAAATAAAGACACGTCGCATCGTTGACGGTTGCGCCCTTGCGTCCCCAACGAGCTGCCTGTTGGTAGTCGCCCTGCTGATAATATTGAATGGTAAGGTCGCGAATTGCGTCAAGGTCGCCGTTTTCCGCCGCATTTTGAATCGAACGTCTGCCGCCACCAAAATTTTGAGACTGATTATGTTGTTGCTGAAGAGATTTTTGTTTTTGGTAATCGTCGATGCCTTTGACGACGCCTTGTAAAACAGACTTGCCCAAATCTTCCCATACGCCCATGAAAATGCACCTCCAACGAAAATTTTAGCCGAAAAAATTTTTATATCGGTGTCCCGTCGGAACACTCACGAACAAAAAATTTCCCGTTTATTTTACCCCCCCCCCGATTCGCGTTGTCAAGTACTTTCCGAAAAAAAATTAACCGCTCAAAAATTATTCGGGCGGTTTTGCTTTTCTATGTGAAACGTGTTATGATTGGCAAACCTTTTCGGAAAGGAGGTGGAATGTATGGACTTCACGACAGTCACGGCCAATCTCGAAAAACGCGGCTACGGCGTCAAATGTTTCGACACGGCGGAAGATGCGGCGGATTATCTCGACGCGCAGATTATCGACAAAACCGTCGGATTCGGCGGCTCCGTCACGCTGGAGAGCATGGGGCTTTTCGACCGGCTCGCGCTCCACAACGACGTTTTTTATCACAACCGACTGCCCGGCGGCAAAACTCCCAACGAAGTTCGCAGGGAAGCAAATGCCGCAGAAATTTATCTGTCGAGTGTGAACGCGCTGGCGGAAACGGGCGAAATCGTCAACATTGACGGCGTGGGCAATCGCGTCGCGTCAATTTCGTTCGGGCATGAAAAAGTTTATCTCGTCGTCGGCGAAAACAAAATCACGCCAAACTTTGACAGTGCGCTTTGGCGGGCAAGAAACATCGCCGCGCCGAAAAATGCTCAGCGGCTGAAGGCGAAAACGCCCTGCGCGAAAAACGGCGACAAATGTTACGAATGCGAAAGCCCCGGCAGACTTTGCCGCGCCGTTTCGATTTTGTGGGCACCGCCGTTGAAAAGCGACTTTGAAGTTGTGTTGATTCATGAAGAGTTAGGATTTTGAATTGATGATGCGACAGCTCGGAAAAATTTTTCGACAAGTCGCCGTTTGATTCGCGAGGAGTGAATTTTAATTGTCGACAAAAAAATTATCGCCGCTCATACGAGTGGCGATTTTTTTTTGCGTGATTGTGCCGGATATAAGTTTCCGCGTCTTAAAAAATTTATCGTTGCGGATTGAGCGGAAATTATTTCTTTTTCTTCGGCGTGTCGAGGAAAGCTATTGTATCGTCGACAAATTTTCGGGCAGCCAGTTCGGAAATGACGGCGTGTTTTTCGTTCGCGGAAATTTCTGCGCGCAAAGTTTTCAGTTGCGGGTCAAGCTTGCCTGCCTTGAGCGATTCGACAGCAATTTTGTCTGCCTTGAGCGTCAACAAAAGTTGTTCGAGTTGCGGGCGGCATTCGTCCAAAAATTTTTTCGGCAAACGTTTCAACAAAATTTCTGCGGCGCGTTCGGCTTTGGAAATTTCACGTTCAAGCGGCGCGAAGTCCGCAGATTTATTTTTTCGCAAATCGTTTATCACGAGATAAGCCGCCGTAGCAAATTCGGGCGCGTCCGGTTCGCCGACTTTCGCCCACCAATTTTCCATGTGGCGGGAATGTTCGGCGAAAATTTTCATCTGCGGCGCGAGACTTCCGAATTGTTCAGTCAAAACTCTGTCCCAAGCCGATTCTGCGTCGTAAACTGCGGGATTGTTCGCGTAAATCGCGCCCGTCGCCAAAGAAATTTTCGACAGCTGAACTTGCTCCATCGGGTTGAAAAAAATCGCCGTCATTTTCGCGGACGGAAGA
>CAMUZL010000241.1 GCA_947165185.1 uncultured Selenomonadales bacterium | reverse complement strand
GACGCGCTCACGAAAAATTTTTCCGTGGACAATCAAGCCGAAATTACAATCGAGGCGAATCCGTCAACCGTCGACGAAAATTTTCTGCGCGGGCTGAAGTCAATCGGCTTTAATCGTTTGAGTTTGGGCGTGCAGAGTTTTGACGACGACTTGTTAAAAATTCTCGGACGCGTTCACGATTCGCGCACGGCTCTTGAAACGGTTGCGCTTGCCGAAAATTTTTTCGATAACGTCAGCATCGATTTAATGTACGGCTTGCCGACGCAGACGCTTGAAATTTTGCGCCGCGACGTTGCCCGCGTGAAAAATTTGGGCGTTCAACACGTGTCGATTTACGGGCTTGAAGTCGAACGCGGCACGAAATTTTTTTCGGACGGCGTGACGGTCGACGAAAATCTTTGCGCGGACATGTACGAATTTATCACGGAAACTTTGCCGACGTTCGGTTTTCGCCGATATGAAATCAGCAACTTCGCCGCAAAAAATTTCGAGAGCCGCCATAATCTCGGCTACTGGACGGGCAAAAAATATTTCGGCTTCGGGGCGGGCGCGCACGGCTTCGACGGGAAAATTCGCACGTCGAACATTCGCGACACGGCGGATTATATCCGAAAAATTTTTGCGGGCGAAGAAGTTTCCGAAGTCGAAGAAATTGTCACCCGTCAAGTTGCCATGGAGGAATTTTGTTTCCTCGGCTTGCGCGTGGTCGAAGGCATTTCCGCCAAAACTTTCGCGAAAAATTTCGGCGCGCAGATTTTTGACGTGTTCGGCTCCGTCATCAAAAAAAATATTCGGCTCGGCTTGCTCAGTGTCGACGGCGACAAAATTTTTCTGACGAAACGCGGTCTTGCTTTGGGCAACGAAGTTTTTGCAGATTTTTTATTGTGAGGTGACGATATGGAAAATTTTCGGACGGTCGCGGACGGTGAAATTTTCGGCGCGGCTTACGAAGTCAACAAATCAAAATTTCTGGCGCACGTTCGCCACGTCGAGGACGAAACTGCCGCTCGCGAATTCGTTCAGGCAATTAAGAAAAAATATTTCGACGCAACGCACAACTGCAGCGCGTGGATTCTCGGCGAACGCGGCGACAAACAAAAATCCAACGACGACGGCGAACCCGGTGGCACGGCGGGCAACCCGATTTTGGAGACGATTAAAAAGAATTCGCTGACGAATTGCGCGGTTGTCGTCACGCGATATTTCGGCGGCATCAAACTCGGCGCGGGCGGCTTGATTCGCGCTTATTCGCACACGGCGGCACTCGGAATTTCGGCGGCAAAAGTCGTGCAGATGACCGCGTTCCGAAAAATTTCCCTGACGCTCGAATATAACTTTTTGGCGACGGTCGAAAACTTTTTGCGGCAAAAAAAAATCCGCGTTTCAAACACGGATTTTGCCGACGTGGTGACGCTGGAACTTTTGCTTTTGCCGAATGAAGTCGAAAGTTTTTTAATCGACATGAACGAACTGACTGCCGCAAATTTTTTGTGCGAAGAGCTTGACGAAATTTTTATTCCGGTCGAAGTGAGCGGCTGAAAAATGTTCATTTGTCGGATTTGCGGCGGTTACAATTTTTGCACAGCAACTGGCAATTTTCAATGATTGTCGGGCCGCCTTCGCTCCACGGCGTGATATGGTCGGCTTCCATTTGCTCAATCGCGCAATGTTTGCCGCAACGTTTGCAAATGCCGCCTTGTTGCTCGTAAACTTCCTGCTTAATGTCGTCGTCGAATTGCCGCAAGCTCAAATGTTTTTCGTCGCCGCTCAAAAGATATTCGTAAATCCCGCGCTTGTTCGTGACTTCCTTGTCTTTGAGCAGGCGCGAAATTTTTTGCTCAAGCTCAGTTGAGTCAAAATCTTTTGCGGAAAATTTGTTGTAGAAAATTCCCCATGGCAAACCTTTCATGAGCTTGCCGCGATAAGTCGGAAAAACTTTTTCAACCCAATCGAACACGGATTCAAAATAATTCCACAGCTCGGCGGCGTTCGGCGTGCGGTTGACTTTTTGCGCGTCCATGTAATCATCGACAGCCGTCAAGTCGTCGCGGTCGGCAATCCACTCAAGCGCGGTCTCCAAAATTTCTTGCCGAATCGCCTTGCCGCTCAGATATTTTCCGTATTGAACCTGCGCGGGGCAACCGTTTCGGCTGAAAAATTTTTTCGCGTCCGTCAACCACTTGCAAGCATAAATCGCGTTGCGCGCCTCCTGCGTCGTGAGTTTTTCGCCCGCAATGTTGATTATCTTGAACCAGTCGAGTTTTTCTTTGTCGGTGCCTTCGCAAAGGTAAATCATCAGCTCGTAATTTAAAATCTGTTCGCGTTCGGTGTCGCTTAAGCTGTCAAAACTTACATAGTCAATCGGATAGACATTTTTGACGTATTGGCAAATGGAAATCGTGCGCTGTTGCCCGTCAAGCATCTCAAAATTTCCGTCGCCGCTGCGCACCCAATACATCACGTTGAGCGGAAAATTTTTTCGGACGCTGTCGATAACCGCATCGCGTTGTTTGCCGCTGTAGACGAATTCGCGCTGATATTCGGGTCGAATGTTTAGCCGCCCGCCGTAAGCCGTGCAACCGTGTACGGGGTCATCGACAAAATTTTTGACAACCTCACGAATCGGAATCAGTTTAAGTTCAATTTTCATTTTTCACGCCGCCTGTTTGTAGTCAATAATCGAAAGTTCCAGTGCCATTTTTTTCGCCGTTTTAATGATTTCTTCCAATTTGCGAGCGACTGACATGTTGAAAAACGTTTCGCCGCATTGGTCGCACTCCATGCACGGCACATTTTTGACTATGATCAAGCAATTTTCAAAGTTCACCACGTGAGTCGTCGTAGATTCGACGAAATCTTTGCCTCTGCAGTACATACACATTATTTTTGCCTCCTCGTCCGTAAATCTTCCGCAAATTTATCCGGTGTCGGCTCATACGCCGTTATGAAGTAAAAAATTTCTCCGTCGATTCCGCAGACAACGTGAATTACTTCGCCGCTCAGCTTGTGACCGAAAATTAACGCGCTCGGATGCGGATAATCGTTTGGATATTCTTCGATTATTTCACCGTTCATTACGCAATTCGCTACATCGGGGATTGAAATGCCTCTTGATTGCATTCTCGCCAAGCCGTGTGTCGTCCAACGAATTTTTCCTTCACTGAAAGGTTTTTGGAAATCACTCAGCTCCATATTGTCGCCTCCGAATCAAAATCCGTGCGTAAGTTGGTTTGTAATCGTCGCCAATTTTTAAAACACTTCGCGCATTTAAATCGTTGTAATTCGGGTCGTCCGTCGCCGTATATTTTTTCGTTCGCAAGCCCGAAGTGTTTTGCCTGTCCGTGATGCCGAGAATTTCAAACTGATTCGGGTTGTATTTGTCGAGGAAAGTAATCGGGACGCCCATCACGTCGAAATAATCCACGGGAATTTCTGCGGTCTTTGAAACTTCAATCGCGTCGTAATT
>CAMUZL010000240.1 GCA_947165185.1 uncultured Selenomonadales bacterium | reverse complement strand
GCTGTTGAGATATTTGGGCGAATTGTCGTCGGCAACAAGAATTCGTCCGCCGAATGCGACAGTGTGCCCGAAAATATCGTTTATCGGAATCATCACGCGCCCGCGAAATCTGTCGTAAAAGCCCGAATTGTCACTGCGCCGTTTGACCAGACCGATTTTTTCAAGTTGCTCCGCCGAAAATCCTTGGCGCGTCAAATGATTGAGCAGAATTTCCCAACCGTCGGGCGCGAATCCCAATTTAAACGTTTCGATTGTCTCAGGCGTAATTCCACGCCCTGCAAGATATTTCCTGCCGACTTCGCCGCGAGCTGTCTTGATTAAACATTCGTGATAAAATTCCTGCGCCAAAGTGTTGCACTTGAGCAAAATTTTTTCTTCGCGACGTCGGCGTTCTTCTTCGGGCGAAAGTTTTTTTGTCGGCAAGGGAATTCCCAACCGTTCCGCTTGCAACTTGACCGCCTCGAAGTAGCTGATATTTTCAATGAGCGACAGGAATTTAAAGACATTGCCACCCGTGTGACAACCGAAGCAATAAAAAAATCCCTTGGCGGCGTCCACGCTGAACGAAGGTGTCTTTTCGTTATGGAAAGGACACAGCCCCCAATATTTGCCGCTCTTTTGATTGAGCGACACGTAACGGGAGATTACGGAATAAATATCCGATCGTTCGCGAACTCGCTCGACAAATTCATCCTGTTCCGCATTGTTCACCGTTCTTCAACCTCCGTGGCGTTTATATTCCCCGTGACTTGGGAATTTCCTTTTTTTCGCCGCGCAAGAATTTTTGCGGCAGAAAAAAGACGCGCCCAAAGGTCGGTGGTAAACTGTGAAGTTGTGTCGCTTCGATTGAATTCGTTCGTGAGTTTGAGTTTGTTGAATCAACTTTTCTTTTGCTTGCGCGAATAGTCAAACGAAGCGCAACGAGGTTGAAAACAGGAATTGACGCGGCGACAACAAATTCCTAATTCCTAATTTCAAATTCCTAATTGCAGTTTGACGGCCGGAGTTCGTCATTTTTAATTTATCAACAAACTATAGTTGACGTGTCGAAAAATTTTTCAATCGGCGGCGATTTCAACTGCGCGTTTGGTTGTCTCGACAAATTGATTGTAAGAAATTGTTGCGCCGGAAATTGCGTCGATTTTGCTCAAGTCTTGTGTCTCGACAAGCTTATCCGAATAAATTTTCATCGCGTCGACGGCAGCTTGAGCTTTTTGGTAATCGGCGACCGTTGACGCCAACGAGCCGTAATTTTCGTCTTTGAGTTTGCCGAACAGATCATAGCCCGCGAATTCGGCGGCGATAATTTTTTTATCACGAATTGTCAACGTCAAAACGCTCTTGCCGAAATTTTCGTCAAGGGAACTTTCGACGGTGTAAATTCCATCCTTAGCCGCGTGAAGATTAATTTTATTCGTCGCGGATTTTGGCGCGGAAATATTTTCGTCGCCGCCGCAACCCGTCAAAAAAATTCCGATCGCGCAGATTGTTGCAAAAAATTTTTTCACCGACTCACCTCAAGAAATTTTTTTGAAGTCGAACACGATAATTTTTATGGACGGCAACGGGCGATTGTTTTTGTCGAGAGCGGGTCTGAAAGTCCACTGCATGGCGGCTTTAACAGCAAGTTCGTCGACGAATTCTTGTCCCGAAGATTGCAGAATTTCCGTTTCGGTGACTTTGCCGTTCGCGTCGATTGTCGCGGCGATTGCCACGAAACCTTTGTAGTCGCCGGCTTTTTCGGGATAAATTTCCGTGACGGCTACGGGCGGTTGAACAATTTCCCGGTTTTCGTCGGGCGTTTCGACTTTCGGCGGCTTGACAATCGGCGGCGGTTTTGGGATATTTTGCGGACGTTCGACGGGCTTCGGGCGTTCAATCGGTTTGATTTCGGGCGGCTTGAATTCTTCGACCGCGGGCAATTCGGGCAGTTTCAATTCGGGAATAAAAATATCTTGCGCGTTGAACGGCGACGAATTTTCTTGAACGACTTCCGCAGAAATTTCTGCCGCGTCGACCGAAATTGTTTCGTCCGATAAATTTACGTCAACCCACTCGAAATCCGTCACGTCAACGATTTTCGGTTCGGGCGCAAGTTTTTCCGCGACGAAAGAAAATCCAACCAACGCCGACAAATTTAAAATTATCGCCGCGAAAATTGTCGGCAACCAATGCGGTGAATAATTTTTCATTTCAAACCACCGGTTACAGATTTTTCGGCAGGATAGCATATTAAGGGACAAGGGACAAGGGAGAAGGGAGAAGAGGCTTAGATGATGAAAAAATTTTTTGTGATGATGATTTTATCGGTTGCGATTCTTTTGTCGGGTTGCTCAAATTCGACCGTCGAGCGCAGTGAAAATTTAATGGGCACGGTTATCACGCTCAAGGCGACGGGCGCGGACGCTCAAACTGCCGTCGACGAAAGTTTTTTGGCGATTGACACGCTGATTAAAAATATTTTTGCCGACGTGAAGAAAATCGAGGACGCTTCCGCAAGCGGCGAATTCATCGAAGTTTCGCCCGACGTGTATAAAATTTTGGAGACTTCCCAGAAATTTTCCAAGCTGACGGACGGAGCTTTTGACGTGACTTGCGGCGCGGCGATTGAGCTTTGGGGTTTCCGTAACAAAAATTTTCGCGTGCCGACGGATGACGAACTTGCCGACGTGAAAAATTTTGTCGGGTATAAACATTTGCAACTGCGCGACGGGAAAGTTCGTGTCGACAAACGCGGCGTCAAAATAAATTTGGGCGGCGTCGCCAAAGGTTACGGCGTCGACCTTGTGCGGAAAATTTTCGCGGAGCACGGAATTTGCGACGGGCTGATTGATTTCGGGACGAGCACGATTTTTGCGTTCGGCGTGAAAAAAATCGGCATCAAAAATCCGCGTGCCGAAAATGAATTGTCCGCCGTCGTCGAGCTTGAAAATTCCGCGCTGTCGACTTCGGGCGACTACGAAAAATTTTTTGTCGCGAACGGCCGACGTTATTGCCACATCTTCAACCCGAAAACCTGCGCGCCGATTGAGTTTAAAGCTTCTTCCGTGACGGTTGTCGTTGACGGAAGTGTCGAACTTTGCGCAACGGTTGCCGACATTTTGAGCACGGCGGCTTTCGTTGACCGAGAGCGCGTCGAAAAAATTTTATCGCAAGAAAAAATCCCCGCCAAAATTTTTTGACGAGGAATTTTTTACGCCGACAATTTATAATTTGCCCGTCGAATTTTTACCGCTTGCGGTTTTGAAACATTGCCGGCACCTCATACTGCCAGCACCAGCCACAGCGCGTGCCTCGTACCGTTTACGGGCTTTGAAGGCAATAAAAAATCCCCCAACCAAATCGGTCGAGGGATTTTTTCGTTACGTCACTTTGATTCGGCGTCGCGTTTGCGTCCGAAAAATATTTGCAGGAAAATTATCAATACCGCGCCGATTATCGCGCCGGGAATAAGTCCGTCAAGTCCGCGCATGAAC
>CAMUZL010000239.1 GCA_947165185.1 uncultured Selenomonadales bacterium | reverse complement strand
TGACGATTAAAACGAATATCCGCGATTCGCTTGCGCAATTTCTTTTTGAGCAGACAAGACGCAGACCGATGATTTTGCCGATTATCGTCGAAGTTTAAAGTTTCGCGTTGCTTGCAAGTTCCGCATGAAAAAATCACCGCTCGAAAAAATTTCGGGCGGTTTTTTCGTCGAAATTTCTGCGGGATTTTTTGACACGAATTGAACGGCGGGGTACAATTACAAAAATTTCGCAGGGCTGTTGAATTTTTCAACACGCTTTGGTCATGGAGAGATAATTTTTGAACAGACAATTTTACGACAACGAACGCGAAATAGACCTTGCCGAACAAAAAACTTTGTACAAGCGCGACAAAGAAATTGTTTGGGCGCGGACGGTGATTTTCGTTGCGGCGGCGGCAAGTTTCGGCGTCGGTTGGGATTTCAACATGCATCACCTGTACATTGTCACGGCGATTCTTGCGATGATTTTCGTGCGGCTGGTGAATTATCACGACGACTTGAAGCGGCGCAAAACTTTTTTGAAAAGTCGGCTGAGCGTGTTGAGCTCATACATTTCGCGAACGAAGGGCACGTGGCGCAAACGTTCAAACGACGGCGGAGTTTATCTCAAAAACGGCAGGCCGCAGGATGTTGACTTGCACATTTTCGGCGAAGGCTCGATTTTTCAGTACTTGTGCGCGGCACGAACGAAACGCGGGCGCGACAGACTTGCCGAAGCTTTTTCGCCCGAACCGCCCGATTTTAACGAAGTGCGCAACCGTCAACGCGGCGTCGCAGAAATTTTGCAACGACCAAGATTGTCGCTCGATTTGGAAGCTTACGCCCGATTGATGCCGAACAATCACGACACAAGCGAATTAATTGTCAGCGTGGAAGAGGAATTGCCGCCGCTCGGAAAAATTTATCTGTTGCGATTTTTTATGCCGCTTTTGTTAATTGCGACCGCCGCGCTGTTTTTTTTCGGGCACGTCGGCTGGTGGTTGCCGCTTTTGGTGATGATTTTTTCGCTGATGTTGTCGATTGCCGCAATGCCCGCGATTTCCGAATTGCTCGCGCCGTTGAAAATTATCTCGAAAGAATTGCGCCTGTACCGTGCGATTTTTGAGCGGCTGGAGTCGACGAATTTCAATTCCAATCGACTCAACGCGATACGAAATTTATTGACGGACGAAGTTTCCGCCGCGCAGAAGTTGCAGGAACTTTCGCTTTTGGTGGACGCGGCAAATGCCAGACATAACCCGATTTTTTTCGTGCCGGGCAACGCGCTGTTTATGTCAGATTTCTTTTTGGCGGCGGCGTACATGAAATGGCGAATCGACGCGGCAAAACATCTGCGCACGTGGCTGGACGCGTTCGCCGAAGTGGAAGTTTTAATTTCGTTGGCGTCAATCGGTCAAACGCGCACGACTTATTGTTTCCCGACATTTTACGAGGACGACGCGCCGCATTTGAAAGTTGAGGGCTTGACGAGTTTGCTTGTCGCCGACGCGAAGGGCGTACCCAACGACGCGGAATTGACTGCCGGCACGACGATTATTACCGGCGCGAACATGAGCGGAAAGACGACGTGGATTCGCACGCTTGCCGCCGCCGTCATGCTCGCTTACACGGGTGCGCCCGTCTGTGCAAAAAATTTCGCCGTGAGCCGTCTGGCGGTGATGACTTCAATTCGCGTCAACGACGATTTAAGTTTGGGAGTCTCGACATTTTACGCGGAACTGTTGCGAATCAAATCGATGATTGAGTACACGGAACAGCAACGCCCGATGCTTGCCTGTATCGACGAAATTTTCAAAGGCACCAATGTCAACGACCGCGTTATCGGCGCGAAGGAAGCAATTCGCCGCCTGACGAATCCGAATTCGATTACGCTGGTCACCACGCACGATTTCCAGTTGTGTGACATGGTTGACGAGAACGAAAAAATTTCCAACGCACACTTTGAAGAGTACTACGTCAACAATGAAATTAAATTCGATTTCAAGTTGCGCAAGGGACGCACGCACACCACGAACGCGAAATATCTTTTGCGCATGGCGGGCATCTTGCCGCCCGACGAAGAGAAATAATTTATTCCCTACAGGAGGCTTGGATTTTGTTTATCAAAGATTTATATCGCGACGAGATTCGCTCAGGTTGGCTTGTTAAAGCGGACATTAAAAAACTTTGGAACCGTCAGCTGGAAATTTGGGCTGAAGTCGACCGCATTTGTCGCCGGCACGGCATAACTTATTGGGCGGGCTACGGAACTTTGCTCGGCGCGGCACGGCACAAAGGTTTCATTCCCTGGGACGAAGATGTTGATCTTTGCATGATGCGCCCCGATTATAATCGTTTCATGGAATTGCTTGCCGACGAACTCAAACCGCCGTTTGAAATTAAAGAAAAACTTTTCGGTTTGATTAGGATTTCTCATTCGCAAACCACGGTTATTGACCATACTTACATTGAAGGCAAACCGCAAGCCATAGCGATTGATATTTTCGCGCTGGATATCGTCAACGACAAAACGCTCGAAGGTTCTGCAGCTTACAAGGCGTTGGATGAATTACTTACCGCCGCTTGCAATTATCCGAAAATCATTCGCTACGTGCAAAGCGGCGGTCGCTTGCTCAACGATTTGCACGTACTGGAAGCGATTTCAAAAACCTCCGAGGACAAAAAAATTGAAATTCTTGAATCTTATGCCGCTGCGCTTTGGCGACAAAGTTCTATCATCGCGTGGATTCAAGACACTTTGAACAAAGTCGGCAAAACTTTCGAGAAAAAATGGTTTGACGAGACGATTTATCTGCCGTTCGAGACGATTGAATTGCCCGCGCCGAAAAGATTTGACGAAATTTTGACGGCTTATTACGGCGATTGGCGCACGCCCCTCAAAGACGACCAAAACCGAAAGGGAAACATTTACAGCGCGGACATTCCCTACAAAGAATTTTTGGCGCACTTTGACATTTACAATTTGATCAAAAAAAATCCCGCCTCACATTGAGACGGGTAAAAATTTTCGATTATCGGAGCGTCGAGTTGTTCGGCGCGTTTTTTTATTTCAGCGCACAGCCGCGTTCAAAATTTTTTCGTCGAGAAATTATTTCAGCGCGTAACCGTTGTTGTACATTGCATCTTGCTCTTTGCGCGTTTTGTAAAGTTGCGTTGAAGTGTCAAGTTCAACGTCGTCGAGCGTGAGGAGCTGACCTTTGGGCACGTCGCGGAGCATTTTGGCTTTCTTGTTGACAAGACCGTAAACGACATAACGATTTTTGTAAGTTTCTTCCGCCGTGGCGATTGAGCCGTAAGTTGTATAACCGCCGATTCCGTCAATCGTCTGCCCTGCTTTGAGATCAACTTTCGCGACGGTGATACATTCGCTGACGGGGCCGTCGAGCGGAATAATCGTCGGTTCGTGGTCGATAACGATTTTTGCGACGGTGAGCGGCGTTTCGAGGTTGCACAGATGATACGGGCGATAAAGCGTCCAGAGCG
>CAMUZL010000238.1 GCA_947165185.1 uncultured Selenomonadales bacterium | reverse complement strand
TTTAAAATCTTCATCGTACTTTTTTGGAGGCATAATCTAACTCCTTTCGTGTCCACTACGGCACGTCTTTTTTTGTGTCCACTTTTCCATTATACATCCAAACGATCGGACGTATTCAAAATTCGATTCGGCGATAATCGAATTCGTTATGCGAAAGCCAATGAAGTTGAAGTCAGATTTTACGAGCCGTTACCTATGTGGGGCACGATATGGTCGTTCGGAGACAATCTTGACCAGTACTGGCTTGAAGAGCGTGGCGGGCTTGAAGAAATGTCGAAATGCGGGTTCCGTATCTTCAACCACGACTTTTACGGCTGTTATTTCGGCATTGACGGCGCGGGCTACGACTTTTACAAGGAGCACTGGATTCCGCTTTACTTGGCGCGTGGATTGCATTGGCATAAGGAGGATTCTGAAAATGAAAATCAGCAATGAAGAGAAAAAAGCCGAAGCCGTCAAACGCATGAAGTTGTTGGGCATTTATCCTGAAACGATTCGGCAATTCGACAAAGAAGACTACGTGAGCCTGAGCGAGCCGCCGTTTGGTGCCTATTTCTGGGTACAAGACGAAGAGCTTGAGCGAATCCGTGAATTCGAGGAAAAGCACAACGCGCTTGTCTACACCGTCGTTCGTGGGCGTTATGAGGATTTCGGAACACTTGACGCGTACCTTTACGTCAGCGACGAAAAAGCAGAGTGGGAATACGACGCGGAGAATTTCGGACACGGCGAAGCGTTCGCATACGTTTACAATCACGACGACCCGTATTTGTCGGAGTTCGGTTACATCGGCATTAAGCTGGGAATCGCCGCCGGTCTTGTTCGGACATGGTAAACGCAGAATATTAACCGAGTAAAAAGCGGGCTGTTTGTTAAATTCGGTAGTCCATATTGTCAAACGATTTCTTTAAAAAATTCGGCAATGCGCCCGACCTCCCTTTTTGCGAAGATTATATCATGTTCATTTCAGATTTAACATAAGATTTTTCGCCTGCGCAAAAAAAATTTTCAGCCGCCCGGTTACTTTTAAAAAGTAACCAAACAATTACGCGCCGCAACTGCCCGTAACTGAAATTTTATCGCCGCGAACAGAAATTTTTCGCCCGCGTCGAAAAAAAATTGCCCGACTTTCGTCGAGCTATGAAGTTTCATTGGAGGCTTACTTTGTGATGCCGAGTTTGCCGTTGAAAAATTTCGCCGCAATCGCGGTTGCGTCGCTTGAGGAAAATTATTTTCCGTCGACGATGTTCCACGCCTGTTCGCGGGTGATTTGGTTGCCTTTGTAAGTGTAGATGTTGTCTTCGAGGAATTTGCCGTGATATTCCATTGTGATTCCGTGCGCGGCGAAGACGCCCGCCACTTTGTCGACGTACTGTTGACGCAATTTGTCGTCGCCAATCATTTTGAACAAGTCGCTTTTGGGATTATTGAGGTCGATGTTTTCAAAGCCCGCAATGCCGCGTTTGTGTGCGTCGAGCATGTCGGCAGTGAATTCAGGCCACGAGCCGCCCGCCACGTTATCAAGTTCTTCGTCGCTCATGATTTCGTTGTCAAAAATTTTATCGTCTGCCATGTTGATGACCTTCTTTCAAGTTCGTTCGGAAATTTTGCTTTCTGAACATTATACGGCAAGCGTCAAGTTTCGTTACAGGCGTCGCGAAAAAATTTTTCGGCTGTGCTAAAATGTTCGCGACTAATCGAACGGGAGGATTAATATTTTGTTTGTCAGAGGAGACCTTGAAAAAATCGAACAGAAAATTTTTCGCGGGGAACGTTTGACTTTCGACGACGGCGAAAAACTTTTTGCGTGTAATGAATTGACTTGGCTGGGTGCGCTGGCTGATTTCGTGCGGAAAAAAATTTGCGGCGACGAAGTTCTTTACAACGTCAACTGCCACGTGAACTTGACTAATATTTGTGCGTCGCGTTGTAAATTTTGCGCATTCGGGCGCGACGACGACGACCGCAAAGCTTACGCGATGACGATTGGCGACGCGGTTAATCTTGTGACGGAGGCGGCGCGTGACCCGAATTTAGTCGGCTTGCACATTGTCAGCGGTCTGCACCCGACGTGGACTTTTGAAAATTATTTGGCGTTCGTCGAAACGCTTCACAAAAAATTTCCAAAACTTTATGTCAAAGGTTTTACGGGCGTCGAAATTCAGCACTTCGCCAACATTTCCGGCTTGAGCGTCGAAGAAATTTTGCGTCGACTCAAAGCGGCGGGACTTCAAGCGATTGCCGGCGGCGGCGCAGAAATTTTAACCGACCGCGTGAGAAATTTGCTTTGCCCGAAAAAATGTACTGCGGCTCAATGGCTGAACGTCGCACGCACGGCGCACAAACTCGGCTTGCCGACAAACGCATCAATGCTTTACGGGCACATCGAAACTTTGTCGGAGCGCGTGGAACATTTAATCAAACTTCGTGAACTTCAGGACGAAACGGGCGGATTCCGAACATTTATTTGCTTCCCGTTCCTGCCGAAAAATACCGCACTCGAAAGTGAAATTCGTCAAACGTCAATGTGGGACGACCTGCGCACGATTGCAATTTCGCGGCTCATGCTCGACAACTTCCGAAATATCAAGGCTTATTGGGTTATGCTCACCGTGCCCGTCGCGCAGGTTGCGTTGAGTTTCGGCGCGAACGACATTGACGGCACGATTCACCGCGAAAACATTTTGCACGACGCGGGCGCGACTTCACCGCGTGCGCTTGCCGAAGACGAAATCACGAAAATCATTCGCGACGCGGGACGAACTCCCAAACTTGTGACGGAGCAAGCGGCGAATGCGCGCTGGTAAGCATTCGGTACTTGACCCAATTTGTTTGGCGTTACGATAAACTCAGTGTATCGGCAATTTTTAATCAAAGACTTTCCAAGGTGATTTTATGAAAAATTTTTTGGACTCGGCGCACGAAAAAATTTCTTCGGGCACGCGACTTGACGCCGATGAACTTCTTGCGCTGTACGAGGAAAATAATTTGTTGTATCTGGCGGAATCTGCGCGGCGCGTCAAGGAATCGAAGACCGGCAAAAAAATTTTTTACACTGTCAATCGCCACGTGAATTTAACCAACGTTTGCAGTGCGAATTGTCCTTTGTGCGCGTTTCAATGTCAAAGCGGCGACAATCGCGCCTTCACGCTCGAACTTGACGACCTGGAAAAAAACTTGTCCCTTCTCCCTTCGCCCTTGTCCCTTAAAGAAATTCATATCGTCAGCTCGCTACATCCGACGAAAGATTTTTCTTACTACGTCGACGCCGTTAAGCTCGTGAAAAAAATTCTGCCGCACGTCGGGATTAACGCTTTCACGCCCGTGGAAATTGTGAACTTCAGCAAGTTGAGGGGCAAAAATTTTTCGGACGTTCTTCGCGAACTGATTCAAGCCGGCGTCACTTCACTGGCGGGCGGCGGAGCGGAAATTTTGTCAGATCGCGTGCGCGAAATTATTTGCCCGAAAAAATGTTCGGCGGCGGAGTGGCTTGAAG
>CAMUZL010000237.1 GCA_947165185.1 uncultured Selenomonadales bacterium | reverse complement strand
CGCCGCGCCCATGGTTTTGATTGAACTGGTTTAAAAAATTTCTCGACGCAAAAAAATCCCTCGGCAGTCATTTGACCGTCGGGGGATTTTTGTTTGGCGGAAAAAATTTTCTTCGCGCTGAGTTTTACTTTCTCTTTATGGTTGAACCGCTGATTCCATAATCGAATCCGTTGATGTTGAAAGTTGTCGCCGTGAAATCTTTCAGCGTGAGAGCGTTGGCAGTTGAGCCGACCTTGAAAGAAAGTTCTTTCTTCGACTTGTCGTAGCTCGCCGAAAACGCGCCCGTTATCAAAAGCATGTCGGAATTCTCGAAGCCGCAGATAACGTCTTTGCCTTCGCCTTCAAAATAAAGGAAGGTGTCCGCGCCTTTGTTGCCCCACAACGAATCGTTGCCCGTGCCGCCGTAGAGAGTGTCCGCGCCCGAACCGCCGATGATCGAATTATCCAGTGCGTTGCCCGTAATTTTAATTGCCTTCGTGCGCGTCGAAGCGTCCGCAGTTTTCACGCCGGAAGCCAACGTCACGGGTGACTTGCTTGAATTGTCGAGAGTCAACACGTCCGCCGAGCCGCCGACAATCGTCGTGGAACTTTTGCCTTTGGAATCAATCAAGCTCAAAGATTTTCCTGCGCCGTTCTTGACGGTCAACGTGTTCTTGCCGACGGTGAAGACAACGTCCGAACCTTTGACGCTTGACTTGGAAATTGCCGCGCCGAGAGAAATTTTGTCGCCGCTTGCGAAGTCCGCGATAACGTCGTTGCCTGCCTCGTAGATGAAAACGTCATTGCCTGCGCCGCCCGTGAACGTGTCGTTACCTGCGCCGCCGTAAATTGTATCGTTGCCCGCGTCGCCGAAAAGTTTGTCGTTGCCCGCGCCGCCTTTGATGACATCGTTGCCGGCACCGCCGTAAATGCTGTCCGCGCCGCTGCCGCCGACGATTGAATTTGCCGCAGAGTTGCCCGTGATTTTGACAGCGGTCGTGCGCGTCGACGCGTCGACATTTTTCACGGCGGAAGCAATGGTTACGGGTGATTTCGTCGAGTCGGTGACGGTCAACAGCGTTGAAGTCGACGAGCCGCCGATAATTGTCGTGGAAGATTTGCCCGCCGAATCGATGAGCGAAAAAGTTTTGCCCTTGCCGTTCTTGACGGTCAACGTATTCTTGCCGACGGTGAAGACAACGTCCGAGCCTTTGACGCTTGACTTGGAAATTGCCGCGCCGAGAGAAATTTTGTCGCCGCTTGCGAAGTCCGTGATAACGTCATTGCCCGCGCTGTAAATGAAAACGTCATCGCCCTTGCCGCCCGTGAGTGTGTCGTTGCCTGCGCCGCCGTAAAGCGTATCCGCGCCGCTGCCGCCGACGATTGAATTTGCCGCAGAATTGCCCGTGATTTTGACAGCAGTCGTGCGTTTCGACGCGTCGACGGTTTTAATATCCGAGCCGATTGTCACGGGTGATTTCGTCGAGTTCGTGACGGTCAGCAGTGTGTCATTGGTCGCGCCGCCGAGAATCGTCGTGGAACTTTTGCCCGCCGTGTCGATAAGCGAAAGAGTTTTGCCTTTGCCGTTCTTGACGGTCAGCGAATTGCCGCCCATGGTCAACACAACGTCCGAGCCTTTGACGGAAGCATTTGTAATCGCCGCGCCGAGAGAAATTTTGTCGCCGCTTGCGTAGTCGGTGATGACATCTTTGCCCGCGCCGACAATGAACACGTCGTTGCCTTTGCCGCCCGTGAGTGTGTCGTTGCCTTTGCCGCCGTCGAGGGTGTCCGCGCCGCTGCCGCCTTTGAGCGAATTGGCAAGGTCGTTGCCGACAATGTAAACGGCTTTCGTAAGCGCGTTGGCGTTGACGGTCTTGACGGTCGTAACGAAGTCGGCAAAGTCGATTTTACTGCCCGTGAATGCGGTTGAAGCCGTCAAAACGGTTTTCGCGTCGTTGTAGCTCAGCCCCGCAGGTAAAGTTTCGTCGGGCGTGCCGTCCGAATAATTTTTCGCGAGGTAACGCATGAGCGCGTAGCCGCTGAGTCTCATCGAATCATAACTCTTGTAATTCGAGTAATAAGAATTTGTTGCGTCGTCAGTGTAATACAAATGGTTGGTGTAGTTGCTGTAGTTTGTCGAAGCACTGTCATAACCACCGACAATTTCGCACAATCCGTAAGCGATGCGCCACGGCAATTTGTCGACGTAGGGGACGTTCGCCTTTAAAGCTATTTCCGCCAACGAAAGCAGAATCAGTCTGTCCAGATAGTTCGTGAACTTGATTGAGTAACTGTAAAGGTCGGAGCCGTTCCATTTCTGCCCATCGAGCGTCCCGTTTTTGTCGTTCGCCGTCATGTTGTAAAGCAGGTTGGTGTTGATTTGCAAAGTAACTTCCGAAGCGCGACCCATGTCGTAAGAAAAATTGGTGAACGTCGCTGTATCGTTATTACTGAAGCTTTTAAAGACAACGTTGATTTCGTTGATGTTGGCTCTGCCGTCGGTGAAATTAATTCCGAGCGATTGATTGATGAGGTCGAGCGATTCGGGTATCCACCAGTTGTAGAGCGCACGAGTGACGAGCTTTTGTTTCGCCAGATAAGTTTCGCTGTCATAATTGAATTCCTTGCCTGGAGCAGTCGACGTGTCGTAAGTGACGTTGACGGTGAGTCCGTTCTTCGTGAAGGAATTGTACTGCGCGTCGGTGAGTTCTTTGGCGGCGGCAGTTTCGGGAACGATTGATTCGGCGGTCTTGGTCGTCGAGCCGCCCGCGTCGGAGCCGGTGATTGCGCCCGTGTCTTTGTTGTTGAGACGAACGCCGCAAATTTGCTCCAGAAAATCTTGGTCGCTCTTGCCGTTGAGATCCGATTGGAATTTTTGTTTGAACACCGAATAGCCGCCGTTGATACCGAAAACTTTTAATGCTTCGTCGACGGCTTCGGTGCCGGTCTTTGTCGTCTTCGTCAAAGCGTCGACAAACTTTTTGATGATGCCAACGGGGGTAGACATAGAATCATCTCCTTTAATTTTGTAGAAGAAAAACCATTTTGGACATTAAAACACATACAGGGGGTGTTAGCAAGACTTTTGAAAAAATTTTTTACTCATTAAACCAAATTGCGCAATTGATTTAATGTCCTGCCGGAACACAACGAAAAATTTTTTCGCCGCCCGCTGTCAACAATCAACGTTGAAAAATTTTCCGCCGCTGACAAAAAATCTTCGCCGAATTTTTTCGACGATTTTGCCGCGGTCGCTTTAAAAGCGACGGAACAATTTGGTCAGCCATCTCGTTGCCGTGACGTTGTCGCAACAAAAAATCCCGCGACGTTTTCGGTCACGGGATTTGGTTTAACTTATTTGTTTTCGTCGAGGAGTTGTAAAAGTTCGTCGTAGTCTCTTTTGAGTTGTTGGTAGTCCTCGGCGATTTTCAGTGCTGCCAAAACTGCGATTCGGCTGCCCGCAAAAGAGCGCGTGTTCTGCGCGATTGTCTTCATCGTTGAATCAACCATGCGCACAAGTTTT
>CAMUZL010000236.1 GCA_947165185.1 uncultured Selenomonadales bacterium | reverse complement strand
CAGAGCGTGACGGGCGGCGAAATTTTTGCGTTGCGCACGGAGAAAATTTATCCCGCCGATTATTCGCAGACAACGCAAGTCGCCAAACAGGAATTTTCAAGCGGCGAACTTCCCGCGCTGAAAAATTTGCCCGCAGTCGACGCTTACGACAAAATTTTTTTGATTTATCCGCTGTGGTGGAGCACGTTGCCCAAGCCCGTCGAAAATTTTTTGTTGAGTTGCGATTTGGGCGGCAAAAAAATTTTCCCGATTGTCACGCACGGCGGCGGCGGTCTCGGAAACAGTATCGACGTGTTGAAAAATTCTACTCACGCGGAAATTTCTGCACCGCTGGAAATTTATTCGAGCGACATACCGTCTGCCCGAAAAAATATTTTGGCGTGGCTTAAAGGTTTGGAAATTTCGCCGTGACGGTGTAGAATAGGCGCGTTTAAATTTTTTGGGCGAAGGAGCGAATTTTAAAATGCCCGTTATGGAATATCTGGAGCGCAATGCCGCGCTTTACGGCGACGAAGTTGCGCTGGTCGAATTGAATCCGACGGTTGCCGACGGCCGACGCATGAGCTGGAAAGAATTCAGCTTGATTGAGTCGAATTCTTTTGCGCCGTATCGTCGCGAAATTACTTGGCGCGTTTTCGACGAAAAGGCAAATCGTTGCGCGAATCTGCTGATTGAACGCGGCGTGCGTCGCGGCGACAAAGTTGCAATTTTAATGTACAACTGTTTGGAATGGTTGCCGATTTATTTCGGCGTGCTCAAAGCGGGCGCGATTGCCGTGCCGTTCAATTTCCGTTACGACGCGGCGGAAATTCTTTACTGCGCGGAATTGGCGGAAGTCGACGTGATAATTTTCGGCTCCGAATTTATCGGGCGCATTGAGACGAACGCCGAACGTTTGAGCAAAGGACGCCTTTTGATTTACGTCGGCGACAACTGCCCCAGCTTCGCGGAAAGTTATCACATCATGGTTGACGATTGCTCAAGCCTCAAGCCCATGGTCGGCGGCATAACCGAAGACGATTACGGCGCGATTTATTTTTCGTCCGGCACAACGGGATTTCCGAAAGCAATTCTTCACAAACACCAAAGTTTGACGCAGGCCGCGCAGATGGAACAAAATCATCACCGCACGGGACGCCAAGATAATTTTTTGTGCATTCCGCCGCTGTATCACACGGGCGCGAAGTTTCACTGGATGGGCTCGCTCGTCGCGGGTTCCAAAGCGGTTTTGCTCAAAGGCACGAAGCCCGAAATAATTCTCGACGCCGTGTCGAAGGAACAATGCACAATCGTTTGGTTACTCGTGCCGTGGGCGCAGGACATTGTTGACGCGCTAGACAGAGGCGATTTGAAACTTGAAGATTACAAACTTGATCAATGGCGATTGATGCATATCGGCGCGCAACCCGTGCCGCCCAGTTTGATTCGTCGCTGGAAAAAATATTTCCCGAATCATGATTACGACACGAACTACGGCTTGAGCGAATCGACCGGCCCGGGCTGCGTGCATCTCGGTCTGGAAAATATTTCCAAAGTCGGAGCTATCGGCGTGCCCGGTTACCGTTGGGAATGCAAAATCATCGACGAACACGGCGCGACCGTAAATCAAGGCGAAGTCGGCGAACTTTGCGTTAAAGGCCCCGGCGTAATGACTTGCTACTACAACGACGAAAAAGCTACGGCTGAAGTTTTGCACGGCGATTGGCTTTTGACGGGCGATATGGCAATGCAGGACGAAGACGGATTTTATTTCCTCGTCGACCGCAAGAAAGATGTTATCGTCAGCGGCGGCGAAAATATTTATCCCGTGCAAATTGAAGACTTCCTGCACAAGTTCAACAAAATTAAAGACGTTGCGGTTATCGGCTTGCCCGACAGACGCCTTGGCGAAATTTCTGCCGCGATTATCGAACTTCAACCCAACGTCACTTGCACCGAAGACGAAATAAATAATTTCTGTCTCGAATTGCCGCGTTACAAACGCCCGAAGAAAATTATTTTCGCCGAAGTGCCGCGCAACGCCACGGGAAAAATCGAAAAGCCCGTACTCCGCAAACGCTACGGCGCAGACAGACTCGTCGAACAGGAAAATCGCAGTTAAAAGGAGCGAAACTTTCATGGCGGATTTACTTTACACAATCAAAGCGAACACTCCCAAAGAAGGCAACGTGACGTTGCATCCAACGGACGCGATTGACGTTGCGACAAATTCAGCAAGTCACCGCGCCGAAACGAATTAACGGAGGGGTACTCTCATGGCGGATTTACTTTACACGATAAAAGCGAACACTCCGAAGGAAGAAATCATCAAACAACTGCGCGAACACCCCGAAATTAAATTTGTCTCGCTTATCGGCATTGACCTTGCGGGCAACGACACCGACGAAAAAATTCCCGTGCGCATCTTCATGAAAAATATCGACGAATTTTACGCAGGACGCGCCGTGCAAACCGACGGCTCAAGCGTCGTCTTACCGGGCATTGCCACGCTCAACAACGCGAAAGTTGATATGCCCGTCGATCCTTCCGTCAACTGGTTTGTCGATTACAATTTTGAGCATTACGACAACGAAACCAATCGTCCCGTCGGCACGCTCAGAATTCCCGGCTTTTTGATTCACGAAGGCAAACGCGTCGACTCCCGCGCAGTGCTCACTGATACGCTCGTCAACGTCAAGCGCGAATTGGTAAATTTGTTTCACCGCCACCCCGACATTGACGGGCTTGCAGTCAGCGGCAAGGAAGTTATCGACATTGCGTTTACTTCAGCGACGGAACTTGAATTTTGGGTAAAAACTCCGCTTGAGGAAGCCTCCGTCGAAGAAATGAGCGCGGCGGAAATTATGCAAGAACAATATTGGGAACGCACGCACGGTGCAGTTCGTTGCGCACTTGAGCAGGCGATTCTTGAACTCGACAAATACGGCTTGAATGTCGAAATGGGTCACAAAGAAGTTGGCGGACTCAAAGCGCAGATTGACGAGTCGGGACACCTTACCCACGTTTGCGAACAGCTCGAAATTGATTGGAAGTTCGCCGACGCCGTGCAAGCTGCCGATAACGAAATTGTCGTGCGCACCGTCGTCAAAGAAATTTTCCGCGCAAACGGTCTCGAAGTCACTTTCAAAGCGAAACCGATGATTGGTCTTGCCGGCAACGGTGAACACACGCACATTGGACTTGCCGCGATAACTGCCGACGGTTCGATAAAAAATTTGTTCGCCGCAAAAAATCCCGCTGAAGACTACATGAGCGCGGTCGGCTACGGCGCGTTGATGGGTTTGCTCAAATATTACGAGGTTATCAATCCGTTCGTCAGCGCGACAAATGATTCGCTCAACCGCTTGAAGCCAGGCTTTGAAGCTCCCGTTTGTATCGTCACTTCGCTGGGCAATTCGCCGAAAATTCCGGCTCGCAACAGAACAATTTTGGTCAGCTTGATTCGCGACCTTGAAAATCCGATGGCGACGCGTTTTGAATTGCGCGGCTGCAATCCGTACACGAATATTTATCTGGTGCTTGCGGCAAGTTATTCGGCGATTCT
>CAMUZL010000235.1 GCA_947165185.1 uncultured Selenomonadales bacterium | reverse complement strand
ACGGGAACATCTTCGGGCAAGCGCGCATAATCTTCGGGCGAAAGTTTAACGTCGCCGTCGAGAAAACCTTTAATGCGCCAGTCGACATCAAAACCGATTGATTGTTGCGCGTGCCAAAAAAGTTCGCGGGCAAAAGCTCCCGTACCGATGATAACTAAATTTTTCATGCCTAACACTCCATAAAATTTTTTTCAACGCTATCCGCCGTGTCGCGTGATTTCGACAAGTCCCAGCGGCGTCATATCAACTATCGTAGTTTTATTTCGGTCAAGCCGCGCATGTTCCCGCAGGAAGTCCAACAAAATTTTTTTGTCGGCGTCGCTTGTCATGTCGATAAAGTCCGCGATAATTATTCCGCCGATGTCGCGCAGTTTCAGTTGCCGCAGAATAATTTCCGCCGCCTCCAAATTCGTGCGCAAAATTGTTTCGTCGAAGTTTCGCCCGACAAATTTATTCGTGTTCACGTCGATTGCCGTCAATGCTTCGGTTTTGTCGAAAATAATTTGTCCGCCGCTCGGCAACAGGAGTTCGCGCTTGTGAGTGTCGGCAATTTCTTCCGCAATGCCGAACGTTTCAAAAATCGGCGCGTTGTCTTCGTGGAAGGAAATTTTTTCGGGCGGAACAATTTCGTTGAGTTTGCGCAAAATCTTCAGGTTGTCGACGACAAAATTTTCTGCGTCGGGTTCGTCGCGCAAAAGTTTTTCAATTAAATCGTTGTCGTTGTACAAAAGTGCGGGCGGCTTGCGTTTTGAATTGCGTTCGAGAATTCGCGCCCAAAGGTTTTCGAGTGCGGCAAGTTCTTCGCGCAAAATATTTTCGTCGCAACCTTGAGCCGCCGTGCGAACAATCAAGCCCGATTCAGCCGGACGAATTTTTTTCGCCAGCGCGTGAAGTCGATTGCGTTCCTCGCCGCGAATTTTGTTTGACACACCGATATAACCCATCGTCGGCAAAAAAATCAAAAATCTTCCCGCCAAGCTGAAATTCAACGTCGCCCGCGCAGATTTCGTGCCGGCGGCTTCTTTATCGATTTGAATCAACAGGCTTTGCCCGATTGAAATTTTTTGTGACGATTTGAACTGCAGAAAAACATTTTTGTCGCGCCCAATGTCGACAAATGCCGCGTTCATGCCCGGCAAAATATTTTGTACGCGTCCTTTGTAAATGTTGCCGCTCAAGCGCGGGTTGTCGTAGCTCGCGAAATAAATCGCCTCAAGTTGACCGTCGACGAGCACCGCCGCCGTCGTTTCGCCGCGTTTGCAACTCACGAGAATTTTTTTCATCAGATCAGCTCTCTTTCCGCCGCGCATTGTATCACAACGAAAAATTTTCGTCGCGGCTTGAAATAAAATTTCGTGTAGTCGTAAAGTCTGTGTTATAATTCCGCGCAAAGGGGGAGTTTTTATGGAAGCGTTGCACGGCGTCATTAACGACATCAATTCATTTCTGTGGACGTACATTATCATTATCGCGCTTATCGGTATCGGAATTATTTTCACGTTGCGGACGAAATTTGTTCAGCTCAGGTTGCTCGGCGAAATGATTAAGCTGATTTTCGGGAGCGCGGGACAAAAAACCAGCGGCAAAGAAATCAGCGGCTTTCAGGCTTTTTGCGTGTCGACCGCCTCGCGTGTCGGTGTCGGCAACATTGCGGGCGTCGCCATTGCAATCGTCACGGGCGGCCCCGGTGCCGTGTTTTGGATGTATTTAATCGCATTTATCGGTTGCGCCACGGGTTTTGTCGAGAGCACGCTCGCGCAGATTTACAAGTTGCCCAAAGGTGACGGCGCATTTCACGGCGGCCCCGCGTATTACATGAAAAATGCCCTTCACATGTCGGGGCTTGCGAAAGTTTTTGCAATTTTAATTTCCGTGACGTTCGGGCTGATTTATGTTTCCGTGCAGGCGAACACGATTGTCGGCGCGGTTGAAACGGCTTTCGGCATCGACCACGCGATAACGGCGGTGGCGGTTGCGGCGTTGACGGCTTTGGTTATCTTCGGCGGCGTCACCCGAATTGCGAAATTTACCGAAATGCTCGTGCCGAGTATGGCGGGCTTGTATTTGTTGAGCGCGCTGATAATTGTCGTGATGAACTTCGACAAAGTTCCCGCAATGTTCGCGCTGATAATTCACGACGCTTTCAGTCCTCAAGCGGCTGTCGGCGGCGGTTTCGGCACGGTGTTTATGACGGGCGTGCGACGCGGTCTTTTCAGCAACGAAGCCGGCGAAGGTTCCGTCCCGAACGCGGCGGCAACGGCAAGCGGCAAACATCCTGCGCGGCAAGGTTTGATTCAAAGTTTCGGCGTGTACGTGGACACCTGGCTTGTCTGTTCGGCGACGGCGTTTTCCATTTTGTTGACGGGCGAATATTCAATCGGCGGCGAACTTACGGGCGTTTCACTCGTGCAAACATCTTTGGCGAGCGTTTACGGAACTTACGCGCCGCACGTTTTGGCTGTGATAGTTTTCCTGTTCGCGTTCAGCTCAATCGTCGGCAACTATTACTACGGCGAAATTAATATCGCGTTTTTCGAGGGCGACGAGTCGGGCGCGTTGCCCAGCGTCGTTGCCCGTCACGCGATGAATATTTTCCGTCTCGGCGTCGTGGCGATGGTTTTGTTCGGCAGTTTCGCGGAACTCGGCTTTGTTTGGGACAGCGCGGATTTGTTCATGGGCTTTCTGTGCTTGACGAATCTTTATGCCATTGCGCGGCTCGGCAAATACGCCTTCATTGCTCTTGACGATTATGTTGCGCAAAAAAATCGCGGCGTCGACGAACCTGTTTTTGATCCGAAAATTATGCCGACCCGCGAAGGAATTCACGCTTGGGGAGTTGATGACAAACGTTGAAAAAATTTTTCCTTGCTCTGACGATTTTGTTGGCGTTGACCTGCACGGCTCAAGCTGCCGAAAATATTAATCTCGTTCAAGTTTCGGACTTCACGCCGAAAGAATTTATCGACCGCATGGGCACCGGCATTGTCTACCAAAATTTGCGGCAACGCGGAACGGTTGTCGCCTTCACGCAACTGAAAAGTCGTCAACAATTTTACGACGCGGAAAATTTCCCCGGCATGAACGTTTGGGGAACTGTTTTCGGCGCGGACGGTGACCCTTTGCCCGACGGCGAAATTCGTTTCTTCGTCGACCAAAATGAGCGCGTTTTCGTCGTGCAATTTCTCGGCATGGGTAATCAGGAAATTTCGGGCATGGTCTTGTTGATGGTTATGGAAGCTCTCGGCTTGAACGAACGGGAAGTCGACACGCTGATTAACAAAATTTCTCCGACCGCAGAAGTTTTTTGCAAGAATACGCAACGACGAATCATCCGACAAGTTTCCGACCGCGAAGGCAAAGTCATAACTTTTTTCGGCGCGACCAATTAAGCCGCGTTGACGTTTCGGGCATCGAATTAAAATTTCAGTTAAAAAAAGCGCGTCTGCGTTGACGGCAAACGCGCCCCGTGATAAATTGCCCGCAGAATTATTCCTGAAAATTTTTCGAGGGAGTGAGCAATCATGAAGAAAATTTTTTTGACGGCGTTGGCAAT